>JAKBCX010000336.1 GCA_021807465.1 Pseudomonadota bacterium
TTCAATGGCGCGGCCTCGGAAGCGACGAATATCTGGGACCCGGAGATGACGCTGGGCAAGGCCTACCGGGAGCAGTTCTTCCATTACGGCCAGGCCTTTAAGATAGGCGCCGTCAACCGCGAGAAGGGCTGGAAGCCCGTGGGGCTGTTGCAACTGGCCCGGCTTTGGCGGCAGCAGAAGAAGCTGATGGCGGCCTACCCCGCCAACGACTAAGAGACTGTTTGCAAAGCCTACTCTGGCGGCCGTCAAGTGGCGCTTTTCTGTGCTCCGGTGCTCACGTACTTAATGTACGCTCCGCTCCGGTGCTCAAAAACCACCCCTTGACGACTCACCAGAGCGGCTTTTCAAACAGTCTCTAACCACGTTCTGCGCGCATGGGTGATGCGCCGTGCTGTTGTTGCGGTGCGGCGGCTTTCACTTCACTTTATCTTTTACGCCTGAATGAAGGCGACAGGAGGAGTGAGGCCATGCCGCTGAAGAGTCCGGCGCCGCGTAAAATGCTGCATCTGAGGGACATTGCCCTGCGCGGCTATGAGCGGGAGGATGGGTTGTTCGATATTGAGGGCCACCTGACGGATGTAAAGACCTATTCGCTCGGCACGCCCGAGCGGCCTGGATTTGCGGCGGGCCAGCCGGTGCATAATATGTGGCTGCGCCTTACCGTCTCGCCCGATTTCGAGATTCGCGCGGTGGAAACGGATATGGAAGCCACCCCCTATGCCTATTGCCAGGGCGCGGCGCCGAATATGCAGCGCATTGTGGGGCTGCGCATTGGCAAGGGATTCATCAAGGAGGCGATGGCCCGGCTGGGCGGCGGCGAGGGTTGCACGCATCTGCGCGAGCTGTTGCAGCCTATTTCTACAGTGGCCTTCCAGACAATTAATCGCGGCGCGCCCAAGCTCCGCACCGCGGGGGGTACGCCGGACCCGCGCATGAATAATAGCTGTTACGCTTATTCCGACGGCAGCCCGGTGATGGAGGCCACGCTGCGGGCCATGGCGGAAAATTCGTCCGGGTAGGGGGTAGAACAGGGTATTTCCCGGCTTGCTGTAGTGATTTCCCTATGTTACTGCCCCGCCGAGCCTCCTGGCGGAGGCTTTTGTTACACGGGACCACGGCAAGTACGGGATAAAAATATTGGCCGAGATCACAGGCACAGGCGAGACGGGGCTTTCCGCGCGCTATGCGGCGGCGCTTTATGCGCTGGCGTTCGAGCGTGGCGCCTTGAATGAAGTGGTCGCGCAGATGGAGGCGCTGGGCCGGCTGATTGCCGAGTCGCCCGTGCTGAAGGCGCTTTTGGCCAACCCGCTGACAGATCTGGCCAAGGCCGGGCCGGCGCTGAATGAGGCGCTGACCGCGCAGGGCTTTGGCGAGCTGGTGCGGCATTTTGTGGGCGTGGTGGTGGCCAACCGCCGCCTGCGCGATTTGCCCGCTTTGGTGCAGGGCTTTGCCGCCTATGCCGCCGCCAAGCGCGGCGAGATACCCGCGACCGTGACCACCGCCCATGCGCTGACCGATGTGCAGCGCGCCCAGCTTTTGGCCCGCCTGACCGAGGCCGGATATGGCAAGGTTCTGCTTACCCAGCGCGTGGATGCCAGCCTGCTTGGTGGTATGGTGCTGAAGGTGGGTACCAAGATTTACGATACAAGTTTGAAGTCACGCCTTAACCGGCTCAATTATTCTCTCAAGGGAGCTGCCTGATATGGAGATCCGCCCAGCCGAAATCTCCGAGATTCTGAAGCGTCAGATCGCGGATTTCGACACCGAAGCCAATGTGGCCGAGACCGGCCAGGTTCTCTCCGTCGGCGACGGCATTGCCCGCGTTTTTGGGCTGGCCAACGTGCAAGCGGGCGAGCTGGTGGATTTCCCCGGCGCCGGCATCAAGGGCATGGCGCTGAACCTGGAGGCCGATAATGTCGGCGTGGTGATTTTCGGCGACGATAAATCCATCCGCGAGGGCGACACCGTTACCCGTACCGGCCAGATTGTGGACGTGCCCGTGGGCAAGGCCCTGCTGGGCCGCGTGGTGGACGCGCTGGGCAACCCGCTGGACGGCAAGGGTCCGATTCAGGCCACTGAGCGCCGCTTGGTGGAAACCAAGGCGCCGGGCATTATTCCCCGTAAATCAGTGCATGAGCCGATGTCCACCGGCATCAAGGCCATCGACGTGCTGGTGCCGATTGGCCGTGGCCAGCGCGAGCTGATTATCGGTGACCGGCAGACCGGCAAGACCGCGCTGATCGTGGATACGATCATCAATCAGAAGGCCATTAATGCCACGGGCGATGAGAGCAAGAAGCTCTACTGCATCTATGTGGCCGTGGGGCAGAAGCGCTCCACCGTGGCGCAGCTGGTGCGCACGCTGGAAGAATATGGCGTGATGGAATACTCCATCGTGGTGGCCGCCACCGCGTCTGACCCGGCGCCGATGCAGTATCTGGCCCCGTACACGGGCTGTGCCATGGGCGAGTATTTTCGCGATAACGGCATGCATGCGCTCATCGGTTACGACGACCTCTCCAAGCAGGCCGTTGCCTACCGCCAGATGTCTCTGCTGCTGCGCCGCCCGCCGGGACGCGAAGCCTATCCTGGCGACGTGTTCTACCTGCATTCCCGCCTGCTGGAGCGCGCGGCGAAGATGTCCGACGAGATGGGCGCCGGTTCGCTCACCGCGCTGCCGGTTATCGAGACGCAGGCGGGTGACGTATCGGCCTATATTCCGACCAACGTGATCTCTATTACCGACGGTCAGATCTTCCTCGAGACCGAGCTGTTCTTCAAGGGCGTGCGTCCGGCCATCAATGTCGGCTTGTCCGTGTCGCGCGTTGGTTCCGCCGCGCAGGTGAAGGCGATGAAGCAGGTGGCCGGCAAGATTAAGCTGGAGCTGGCGCAGTACCGCGAAATGGCGGCCTTCGCGCAGTTCTCGTCTGACCTGGATGCCGCGACCCAGAA
>JAKBCX010000014.1 GCA_021807465.1 Pseudomonadota bacterium
TCCTTCACCGTCTCGTCCGTCAGGTCGAAAGCCGCCACGTTCAGCACCACCTGCTCGCGGTGCAGAATCAGGTTCATGCCATGGGCCTGCGCCTCCTGGCGGATAATGCCAATCAGCTCCGCCTCAATCTTGCTCAAGGCCGCCTGGCCGGCATTCTGAATAGCTTGGTTCTTTTCCTGGAACTTAGTCTGCGCGGCAGCCACCTGGTTCTGCCAATCCTGCACCTTCTTCTCGAATTCGGCCTGCGGAATCTTCCCGCGCTCAGCCAGAATCTGCTGCTGCTGCGCCTGCAGGCCAGACTGCGCCACATCCTCTTCCTTCTTCAGCGCCGCCTGGCGCTTCTGAATTTCAGCCTGCACACCCTGGGCGGCGGTCGATTTCTGCATCACCTCCGGCACAGACAACACGCCAATAATCGCCGTCGGCGGCGCATTCTCGGGCGGCAGCGGCGGCAGGTTAGGTATTTCCGCCTCGGGCGGCTTGGCCGGCGTTGCCGCGCGCACCGGCGTGGGTGGCGTAACATGGGCCGGCTTGCTCGGCGCCTGGGCCGAAGGCGGCATAAAGTAACCAGAAGAAGCCTGCGCCCAGGCCGCAGGCGCGGCACCGAGGGTAAGGACAGGCAGAATCAGGGCATAACGATGAAAAACTGACACTTAGAACCTCGTACCAAAATCAACACGGAATTGCTGCGTCTGGTCACCCTTCTGCTTAATCACAGGGTCGGCCAGAGACAGATTAATAAGACCAAAAGGCGTATTCCACGATACACCAACACCCACGCCCATGCGCAGCGCGGAACTATCATATAGCGGCTGCGCCGGATTCACGGCATTCGCCCCCCAGAGCGAACCCATATCGACAAACGCAAACCCCGTCATCCCAAAATCCTGCGAAACAGGCAGCGGGAAATGCAGCTCGGTGCTTTGGGTCCACATATACCGCCCGCCCACCTGGCCGCCGGTCAACCCATTCTGATAAGGCGCGGGCAGAGCACCCGCCGGCACGTTCTCGGCATAAGGTCCCACGCCGCCATCGGCAAAGCCGCGCAGGCTCTGGCCACCCAGGAAGAACCGGTCTTCAATTCTGTCCTGATAGCCCCAAAGATCCTTCAAATACCCAGCCGAGGCGCTGAGCTTCAGCACCCAGCGCGGATCGCCGAATATGCGCTCCAGCGGAATATAATAGGTCATGCTGGGCGTAAGACGTAAGTATTTGGCATTACCGCCAAGCCCGGCGAGGTCCACCTGAAAATCCAGCAGCAGCCCAGAGGTCGGGTTCTGGTCGTCATCGAGATAATCGAAGCTCAGATCCTGGCTGATCTGAGACAACGAGCTATACCCTTCCTCGTTGACGATATAGAGATTTGTCGCGCTGCCCGTCGGCACATTGTAAATATTGCGCTGGCTTAACGTATAGGTGAAGCTCTGCGTCACATGCGCGTTGAAGCGGTACCCCAGCCGCACGTCACCGCCCATGGAGCTTTCCGAATAAGCATAGCTCTGCCCGGCGGAGGTGTAGGAATCCGTCACGGTGCGGAACAAATCCCCGCCCACAATCAGGTTACGGTCCTGAAAATACGGGTCCGTGAAACCAAGATTAATCTGCGTGCCATGCTGCGCCAGCAAGGCGTTGATGGACGCATTATTGCCCGTGCCGAGAATATTGTTCTGCGACAGGCCCGCATTCAGCAACGCACCCAGCGAGGATGAATACCCGCCACCCAAGCTGAACTGCCCGGTCGCCTGCTCCGCCACCGCCGTATTCAGCACCACCTGGTTCTGCGTGCTGCCTGGGCTGGTGGTAATCTTCTGGTTCTTGAAAAAGCCGAGATTCTTCAAGTTTTGGGTCGACTCATCAATCCGGCTTTGGTTATAGGCATCTCCCTCCGCCACGGTAAGCTGGCGGCGGATCACCCTATCCTCGGTACGGGTATTGCCGGTAATGTCGATGCGCTGAATCCACACGCGCGGCCCATTCACCACATTCAGCGTCACCGTCGCCTCATGCGTCTTCGGGTCGGTCTCAACATCCGGGTTCACGGTGGCAAAGGCATAGCCCAGGTCGAGCGCCTTCTTGTTGATGGCCTTTATGCCTTCCTGTATCGCATCGCCGTCAAACCAATCCCCGGCCGAAAGCGGCACCAGCCCGCGCAGTTCCTTGCTGGAGAGCGTGCGGATGCCCGAAACAACCTTGATGGACTTGATCTTGTAGCGTGCCCCTTCATCAATCGCGTAGGTCAGGTAGAAGCTCTTGCGGTTCGGCGCCAAATTGGCATTGGCGCTGATAATCTGCATGTCAGCATAGCCTTTATGCAGATAGAATTTATGCAGCAGATACTCGTCATATTCCACGCGCTGCGAATCATAGGTAGTGGCCCCGGAAAGGAACCGCCACCAGGCATTCTGGCGGGAAGACACCACCTCACGCAGCGTACCCTGGCTGAAATGCTGGTTGCCGGTGAACAGAATGCGGCTGATCTTGGGCACCTCGCCTTCGGTGCAGTTAAACACCACATTCACCCGGTTGTCGGGCAACTTGATGATGTTCACCTCAACATCGGCGTTATAATACCCCTTCTTGGCATAGGCGGCCAGCAGCGCGGCGCGGTCGGCCTCGGCCGCTTGAGGGGTATAAACCGAGTTCGGCTTCAGGCTGATCGCCGCCTTGGCATCCTTGTCGTTCAGCTCTTTATTGCCGGTAAAGAAAATCTGCGTAACCGTCGGATTCTCAACCACCGCCACATTCAGCGTATTGCCGGTGCGGGTAATGTTCACGCTCTGGAACAGCCCGGTGCCATAAAGCGTCTTCACCGACTGGTCGATTTGTTGCTGGTTGAACGGATCCCCCACCTGCACCACCATATAGGCAAGCACGGTCGAGGTCTCGATACGGCGATTTCCCGAGACGTTGATCGCGGCAATCGTCCCGCCGGTTTGAATCTGGTTGGCACCCGGGGCGCTCTGCGCCCAGGCAAGGCCGTGCGGCGAAGGTGCCGCCAGCATGGCCGGCAGCAGGCAAACGGACGCCAGAAGGACGGAGCGCGGCTTAAGCAATCGATATCTCCCAACCCAATTAGAATCCCCCCGCTCTAGCTGCAGGAGTCCCGTCGCGAGGCGTTTGGCACGGGCCAAGTCACCCGGCAAGGTGCGGCCCTAGAGTAAATGCGAGAACCAGGCGAACACCCCAATCCGCGACAGGTCGTTAAACGTGGTCACCAGGAACAGAGTCAGGATCAACAACGCCCCCAGCCGCAGCCCAATCTCCCGCGCCTGCTCCGAAACCTTACGGCGCGTCAGCCCCTCCCAGGCATAAAACAGCAAATGCCCGCCATCGAGGATAGGGATGGGAATAAGATTGACCAGGCCAAGATTGATGGACAGAAACGCCAGCAAATCCACCAGCGGCACCCAGCCCATCACCGCCACCTGCCCCGTTACCTCGGCAATGCCAATCGGGCCAGAAAGGTCAGACAGCCCCTGGTGCTTCACAACCAGCCGGCGCATCTCCGACCCCCAACTGGTGATAACCGCACCCGTCTGCTGAAACGCGGCACCAATGGCGCCTAACGGCCCCAACTTGATGAAAACCGGCTTCGCCGTCACACCCAAATGGCCAATCTGGGCGCCATCCTGCTTCGCCGCCCCCAAATCCACCTGCTGGGTAAATTCATGCCCGGCGCGCAGAATGGTAAAATCCAGCTCCGCATCCGGGTTTTCCGTCACAATCCGCTGTAATTGCGAAAAGTCACGCACCTTCACCCCGCCAATGGCGAGCACCTTGTCACCGGGCAGAAAATGCGCCGCCGCCGCCGCGGAATCGGGCTGAATACTGGCAAACACCGCAGGCGTTACGGGCCTGCCCGCGCTCATGAACAAAAACGCATACAGCACCACCGCCAGCGCCAAATTGGCCAGCGGCCCCGCCGCCACAATAACCGCCTTGGAACTAAGCGGCGCCGCCGCAAACGAGCCAGGTTCAGCCGGCGCGCTATCCTCGCCATCCCCCCAGCCCTGCATCTTCACGTACCCGCCCAGCGGCAAGGCCGAAAGCTGCCAAACAGTGCCCGAGCGCGCCCGGTATTTCAACAACGCCGGGCCAAAGCCGATAGAGAACACCTCCACCGTAACCCCTTGCGAGCGCGCCGCCAGGTAATGGCCCAGCTCATGGAAAAAAATGAGCAGCCCGATACAGACCACAAAACCAAGAACAGGGATCAGAAAATGCAGCATCACGCGGCCTTCGCGGTCAGTGCCTGGGCCTGGGCGCGGGCCTGCCCATCCAGCGCCAGCACGGCGGCCAGATCATCCACCACCGGCGCCCCCAGCCGGGTCATCACCGCTTCAACAATATGGGCAATATCGAGAAACCCAATTCGCCGGTCGAGGAATGCCGCCACCGCCACCTCATTGGCGGCATTCAGCACAGTGGGCGCGCCATGTCCCGCGGCCAGCGCCTCGCGCGCCAGGCGCAAAGCGGGGAAGCGCATCTCATCAGGCGCCTCGAATTCCAGCTTCGCGGCGGCGGCCAAGTCCAGCCGTGGCGCCTGGGTGGCAATACGCGCCGGCCAGGCCAGGGTGTGCGCAATGGGAATCCGCATATCCGGCGAGCCAAGCTGCGCCAGCACCGAGCCATCCTGGTAGCATACCATGCCGTGGACAATGGATTGCGGATGCACCAGCACTTCAATCCGCTCGGATGTCAGCCCAAAAAGTCTTGCAGCCTCAATAACTTCCAAGCCTTTATTAAACATGGTCGCGGAATCGATTGAGATCTTCGCCCCCATCGACCATACCGGGTGCCGCAGCGCCGCCTCGCGCGTTATGCCGTGCATCTCTTCCAGCGAATGGTTACGGAATGGCCCGCCCGAGGCGGTGAGCACAATCTTCTCCACCTGCTTACCATTACCATCCGCCATGGCCTGGAAAATGGCATTATGCTCGGAATCCACCGGCAGCAGCGTCGCCCCTGCCTGCTCCACGGCCCGCAAAAACACATCCCCCGCAGAAACCAGCGCCTCCTTGCAGGCAAAGGCAATGGCGCCGCCATGGTTAATAGCCGCCAAAGTCGGCTCCAGCCCCGCCACGCCGGTAATGGCGGACATGGTCCAGTCCACCTTGCGCCCCGCCGCCTCCAACACGGCTTCGCGCCCTCCGGCAACAGCCAGATTCTCCCCCGCCAACGCCTCACGCAACGCCGGCAGCAGCGCCTCGTCAGAAATCACGGTAACTGCAGGGCGGAACTGCCTGGCCTGCGCCGCCAGCAGCGCCACGTTGCGCCCGCCAATCAACGCACAAACCTCGTAGGCTTCCGGGTTTTCTTCTATAATATCAAGTGTTTGCGTTCCAACACTGCCGGTGGACCCAAGTATGGTTATCCGTTTCACTGCCATAGGGTCACACCTCCTTGCACGCATAATGCCAGCAGCGCCGCCACCGGGGCAGCGGCCAGGAAACCATCCAGCCGGTCGAACAACCCGCCATGCCCGGGAATGGTCCGGCCGGAATCCTTGACCCCCAGTTTGCGCTTGATTGCGCTTTCCAGCAAATCCCCCGCCTGGGCCACAAAACTCAGCACCACGCCCGCGGCAAAGGCGGCTTCCCAGCCGCCCCCCAGCGCCGCTGCAAAAGCGGCGCCAATGGCGGCGGCAATCACCAACCCGCCAGCCGAACCCGCCCAGGTCTTGCCCGGCGAAATACGCGGCGCCAGCTTCGGTCCGCCAATCAGCCGCCCGGCCAGATAGGCGCCAATATCCGTACCCCAGACCACCAGCACCAGAAACACAGTATCGGCCAGCCCGCCGGGCCGCGCCCGCAACCATAGCAGCGCCACACCGGCCAGCCCGGCATAAGGCACGCCGTAACCCGCAAAACCGCCCCAGCTCAGCGCCGCACCGGCCCAGAGCACAACCAGGCACATTAGCCCGCCCAACGGCCCCAGCAGCAGTGCGCCCAGCCAAACAAGCCCCAAAGTCACACCCAGCAAATAAGGATGCCTAATGCCCGCCAGCCTGCCCCATTCGCCGCCCAGCCCGGCCATGGCCACCAGCAGCAGCGCCGCCCAGGCCCAGCCGCCATACCACACGCAAAAAATCGCCACCGGCCCCAGCACCAGCGCCGAGGCCAGGCGCGTGCGTAAATCCGACCATCGCGGATCCACAGGCTTGGGCACGGTATCAGACAGGGCGCGCACCAAAACGCCGCTCCCTCAGCGCGTAATCCTCCAGCGCCGCGGCAAACTCATCGCGCCCGAAATCCGGCCACAGCACGGGCGTGAAAACCATCTCCGCGTAGGCCAGCTGCCAGAGCAGAAAATTGGAGATACGCCGCTCGCCCGAGGTGCGGATCAGCAGGTCCGGGTCGGGAATCCCATCCGTATAAAGCAAATGCGAGAATGTCTTTTCCGTCAGCTCTTCCGCCGGAATCCCCGCCTCTATGGCCCGGCGCGCGGCCCGCACAATATCGGCACGCCCGCCGTAAGAAACCGCCATAATCAGCACCAGCCGGTCATTCTCCGCCGTCTTGCGCTCCGCCGCCTCCAGCTCCTGCGCCAAGGCCGGGCCAAAGCGCTCGCGCTCGCCAATCACCACCAGCCGCACGCCCTGCTCATGCAGCTCGGCCAGCTCCGAGCGCAAATAATGCTTCATCAAAAACGTCAGGTCCGACACCTCCTCCGCCGGGCGCGCCCAGTTCTCGGAGGAAAACGCGAACAAAGTGAGATAATGCACCCCCGCGCCAATAGCCGCCTCAATCGCGCGGCGCACGGATTTTGCCCCTTCACGATGCCCGGCCACGCGCGGCAGCTTGCGGGCAGCGGCCCAGCGCCCATTGCCATCCATAATAATGGCAACGTGGCGCGGAATAGGGTGGGAAGAAATATCAGCCATCAGACCTGGCGAATGTCCTTTTCCTTCTCGGCCAGGGCATCATCGACACGCTTGATATAGCCATCGGTGAGCTTCTGCACCTGGTCCGACCAGTCACGCTCATCATCTTCCGAGATTTCGTGCTTCTTCTGCAAGCCCTTGATCTGCTCCATGCCATCCCGGCGCACGCCGCGCACGGCCACGCGGGCGGCCTCGGCATATTTACCAGCGGCCTTGGCCAGCTCGTTGCGGCGCTCCTCGGTCAGTATCGGCAGCGGCACGCGCACAACCTGCCCGTCCGGCTGCGGGTTCAGTCCCAGTCCGCAATCGCGTATGGCCGCCACCACGCTGTTCACCATCGAGCGGTCCCACACCTGCACGGTAATCATGCGCGCCTCCGGCACGGCAATGGTGGCCACCTGGTTGATGGGCATATACTGCCCATAGGCCTCCACCTTCACCGGCTCCAACAGGGCCGGGCTGGCGCGCCCGGCGCGCAGGCCAGAAAATTCGCGCTTCAGTGACTCAATGGCGCCATCCATACGGCGGGTCAGATCGGTCTTAATCTCGGCAATATCAGCCATGTCCGGCATTCCTCAGCTTGGTTCCGTAATGCGGGTAAACAGCCCCTCGCCGCGCATAACGGCGGCAAAAGCGCCAGGGGCGTGAATGTTGAACACAATAATCGGCAGCTTGTTCTCGCGGCTCAGCGAAATAGCGGAGGCATCCATCACGTTCAAATCGCGCGCCAGTACGTCCAGATAGGTCAGCTCCTCATAGCGCTTGGCGCCGGCCACCTTGTTCGGGTCGGCGGAGTACACGCCATCCACCTGCGTGCCCTTCAGCATGGCATTGCAGTTCATCTCGGCGGCGCGCAAGGCGGCGGCGGTATCGGTGGTGAAGAACGGGTTGCCCGTGCCGGCAGCAAAAATCACCACCCTGCCCTTTTCCATATGCCGCATCGCCCGGCGGCGGATATACGGTTCGCAAACCGAGGACATGGGAATGGCTGTCTGCACCCGCGTCGGCACATCCAGCTTCTCCAGCGCCGACTGCATGGCCAGAGCGTTCATCACCGTGGCGAGCATGCCCATATAGTCAGCCTGCGCCCGGTCCATCCCCGCGCTGGCCCCGGCCACGCCACGGAAAATATTCCCCCCGCCAATCACCAGGCAAACCTCTATGCCCATGGCGATCACATCGCGCACATCAGCGGCAATGGCGCTCACAGTATCCGTATCCAGCCCATATTCGCGCTTGCCCATCAGGGCCTCGCCGGAAATTTTCAGAAGTACGCGCTTATATTGCGGAATCTGCGTCATGGCCTCGCTCATACAGTATGGACGGCACCAGGCAAACCACCCCCGGCGGCGTGGTTTGTAGCAATGGCGCCCGATTCGGGATTCGTACTCTGTCTCAAGTAAACAGCACGGCTCTAAAAAAAGGGCCATCCCCGCCGTGTTTCCACGGGCAAGGCATGGCCCTTGTTTAGTGCCCAAGCCAGGGGCAGCGCCCCTGACCGTTACAAACTTAAACCCCGGCGGCGGCGGCCACTTCGGCAGCGAAGTCAGTGGCTTCCTTTTCAATGCCTTCGCCCAGGCGGAAGCACACGAAGCGGGCGATTTCGGCACCAGCCTTCTTCACCACGTCCTTCACCTTGCTTTCCCCGTCATGCACCCAGACCTGCTCCAGTAGCACCACGTCTTCGTAAAACTTCTTCACACGCCCCTCCACCATCTTCTCGATGATGTTCTCGGGCTTGCCAGAAGCGCGGGCCTGCTCGGTCAGCACGTTCTTCTCGCGCTCCAGCGTGGCAGGGTCCACTTCGGCAATGGTCAGCGCGGTGGTGCCCGGCGTCGCGGCCACATGCATGCCAACCTTCTTGCCCAGGTCTTCAATCGCGGCATCCACCTTGCCGGTCAGGCCGACGATCACGCCAATCTTGCCCAGGCCCGGTTTCACGGCGCCATGCACATAGGCGGCGGCAACGCCACCCGGCACCTCGATAACGGCGGCGCGGCGTAGCGAGATATTCTCGCCGATCGTGGCGATCTGGTGCACGGTCTCTTCCGCCACGGTGCGGCCGGTGCCGGGGTAGGCGGCGGCCTTAATGGCCTCCACATCCTCACCCACGCTCAGGGCCACCTTGGCAACGCCCTCGACGAAATTCTGGAAAGTCTCGTTGCGGGCCAGGAAGTCGGTTTCCGCATTCACTTCCACCAGCGCCACCTTGCCCGGCGCCAGCGCCACGGCAACCAGCCCCTCGGCGGCCACGCGGCCAGATTTCTTGGCGGCGGCGGAAAGCCCCTTCTTGCGCAGCCAGTCTATGGCGGCCTGCACGTCGCCATTGCTCTCTGTCAGCGCCTTTTTGCAATCCATCATGCCGGCGCCGGTCGTCTCGCGCAGGTCCTTCACCAGGGCAGCGGTAATCTCAGCCATGTGTATGCTCCTTACGATGCGTTTGCGCGCGGAGGTTTTGCCCCCGCGCGCTTCATTCAACAATTACCCCGGGGCGCGTTTGGCCCCGGCGTAAAATCAGGCCTGCGCCTCAGCCCCGGCTTCCGGCGCCGCGTCCAGAATCGGCTCGGCGGCGGCACCCAGATCGATGCCGGAAGACCCCAGCTCGGCGGAGATGCCATCCAGCACCGCACCGGCCACCAGGTCGCAATACAGGGTAATAGCGCGGATCGCGTCATCATTGCCCGGCACGGGGAAGGTCACGCCAGCAGGGTCGGAGTTGGAGTCCAGAATTGCAATCACAGGAATGCCCAGCTTATTGGCTTCCTCAACCGCCAGCTTCTCCTTGTTGGTGTCGATAATGAAGAGAATATCCGGCAGGCCTCCCATATCCTTAATGCCGCCCAGCGCGCGCTCCAGCTTCTCGCGGTCGCGCGTCATGTTCAGCACTTCCTTCTTGGAATAGCCCTGGGTCTCGCCCGCCAGCAACTCGTCCATCTGGCGCAGGCGCTTGATGGAGCCGGTGATGGTCTTCCAGTTGGTCAGCATGCCGCCCAGCCAGCGGTGGTTCACGTAATACTGGCCGCAGCGCTGCGCGGATTCCGCCACATAATCAGCGGCGGCGCGCTTGGTGCCAACAAACAGCACGCGGCCGCCAGCAGCGGTCACATCGCGCACAGCCTTCAGGGCGCGCTCCAGCAGCGGCACAGTTTGCTGCAGGTCGATAATATGCACCTGGTTGCGCACGCCAAACAGATACGGCGCCATGCGCGGATTCCAGCGGCGGGTGTTATGGCCAAAATGCACGCCGGCTTCCAAAAGCTGGCGCAGAGAAACGTCGGGAAGTGCCATTGGCAGTCCTCTTTCCTATAAGTTCCGGTTCTATCCTCCGCGGGGGAAGCACCATGAAGGCACCGGACCTGTAGGCTTGCGCCGGAAAGGCCCCCGCGTGTGAATTTGCCCGCACCATGCGGACGGGCCGCATATGGCGCACCAAGCGGAAAAAGGCAAGCACACAGAACAGCGAACGTCCCCTGCCCTTGCCCAAGCAAGCCAGAACAAAGGGCGCGCGCCAGCGTCACGCGCCCTTGCCCCATCAGAACTTATACCCCACACCCACGCCCACGGTCAGCGGGTCAAGCTCGGTCAGCGCGCCAATCGAGCCAGCCACATGGGTGCCGGTCACCAGGAACATCTGCTTCACATCCACATTGGCGCTCCAATTCCCGGTAATCGGCACGTCAAAGCCAACATTCAGTGCTGGCCCCACGGCCGTGGAAAGCCCACCCATCTTCAACCCGTTCTCTTTAAGGTACGAGGACGCATCTGGCGCATAGAAGAATGCAACCGTCAGCCCCAGCCCGGCATAGGGGCGCACCGGCCCAATCTGGGCAAAATGGTACTGCGCCGTAAGCGTGGGCGGCAGCACCCAGGTGGAACCCACCTTCACCTTGCCAGCAGCACCGCCATCAACCCACACATTATGCCGCGAGCTGGCGGCAATAAGCTGCAGGGACCAATGCGGCGTGAGGAAGTAAGACCCGTCCAGCTCTGGCGAAACACCGGCCGAAACATGCACGCTGCTACCCGCCAGCGCCCCGCCTACATGGCTGGCGTAATTCATGGGGAACACGCCAAGCAGGCTGAGATGCACCAGAATATCGCCGCTTTCATACCCTGTTGGGCCGGTCAGAAAATTCTGCGCGCGGGCCGGGGTAATTGCCGTGGCGGCCAGCAGCGCTGCGGCGGCGGCCAGGCGAAGACTTGGTTTCATTGGTAGAAGTCTCCCGTTTCAGGTTCGATACCGCCTGAATACCCCTCCGCCTCCCCAGCACTCATTGATCTGCAACAAAATTTTTGTTGTCCAGCAACAAAGTTTTTCATCTTTAGAAAATCTCAACGCCCGCCAAGGCTTCCGCACTGGCGGCGTGCGGGATAAACACCCGCGCGAGGAGATTTGCCCATGCTCACCACCGCGCCGTTTCGCGCCCTTGGCGTTACCATCAAGCCAGAATGGCTCAGCGCCAACACCACCCATCTTTTCGTCGCCAATTATGTCATGCTGTTCAACGAGGCCGCGGCCAGCTTCTTCGCCGCCCATGGGCTGGACGAGGCGTATAAGCAGGAACACCAGCAAATCTACGTCTTTGGCGGGCTGAATGTGCGCTACGAGCGCGAGATTTTCGGCGGCGATACGGCGCTTATCGACTTCACTCTGGCCGATGCCGATTCTAAACGCGCCCATCTGGCCATCGAGATGTACCGCGAAGGCGACCCCAAGCGCATATGCTTCGCTGAAATGTTGGCCGTAAGCGTCAGCCGCGCCACTGGCCGCTCCGCCCCCTGGGCCGGCGGCGTGGGCGAAAGGCTCCTAGCAACAAAAGAGCTGCATACCACCCTGCCGCGCCCCAAAGGATTTGGCCAAGCCATAGGCATGAAGCGGGCGGCCGAGGTATAAGCCCCCTCGCGGCCCCGTCATCCCGCGCAAGCGGGAATGACGGTTGTGTGAAGGCCTTTTCAGCGCCCCAAGACTGGTTCTGGAACCAGCCCCGTATCAGGTCAGCAGCGGCCCCCAGCTCGGGTCCGAGGCATAGCTCGGCGTCGGCACCAGCCGCTCGTTAAAGCCGTCTATGCCAATGCTGGAAATCCTGTCTCCCGTGCCGCTGCCTTGCGGCGTCTGGCGGAAGAACATCAGCACGCGCCCATTCGGGCAGAAGGTGGAGTTACCCACCAGATAACCCTGGGTAAGAATACGCTCGCCCGTGCCATCCGGCGCCATCACGCCAATCGAGAATCCGCCAACCTCCGAGCCCCAGAATGTGTAAGAGATCATATCCCCGCGCGGCGACCAGCACGGCTCGGCATAACGCCCATTGCCGAAGCTGATGCGCTTGGCGCCCGAGCCATCCGCGTTCATCACGAAAAGCTGCTGCGAGCCGTCGCGGTCGGAGTTGAACACAATCTGCGACCCATCCGGCGAATAGCAAGGCGTCACGTTAATCGACGACGTATCGGTCAGATGCCCAATGATGCTGCCATCCAGACCCACTTTCACAATCGCGGAGCCGCCATTCTCGTAAACCGACATCAGCAGCGAATTGCCATCCGGCGAGAAGCGCGGCCCGATCGTCTGCTCGCCAAACGCGCCCACAAGCCGCCGCGTGCCGTTCTGCAAATCGAACAGATATACGCGCGCGGTTCCACCCTCCATGCTCACAAACGCAAGCTGCTGGCGCGTCGGGTTATATTCCGGCGTAATCGCCATCGAGGAGCCATCGGTCAGGAACTGCACATTCTCCCCGTCATAATCCATCACCGCCAGGCGGCGTATGGGCGAGGTCTGCGGCCCGGATTCCGAAATGAAGGCGACGCGGGAGTCGAAATACCCCTTATCGCCAATCGCCTGCTGGTAGATGGTATCGGCGATAATATGCCCAATGCGCCGCCAGTTGCTTTGCGTGGTGGTATAGGCCGTGCCCTGCGCCTGGCTCTGGTTCTGCACATTCCACAGGCG
>JAKBCX010000337.1 GCA_021807465.1 Pseudomonadota bacterium
CCGCCGCTTTGTGGCCATGGAAGATTGGCTGGCCGATGGCGTGCCCCTGGCCGCCCCCGTGGCGCGCGAGGCGCTGAGCGGCTGGTACGGCGCCAACACCCCCGCGCGCGGGCAATGGCGCGTGGCGGGCCTGGCCGTAAACCCCGCCAGCCTTACCTTGCCCGCCTTTTGCGCCATACCGGCGCGCGACAGGCTGGTGCCCGCCGCCTCGGCCCAGGCGCTGGCGGCGCATTTGCCCCAGGTCAATGTCATCGCCCCATCCGCGGGGCATATTGGCATGGTGGCTGGCACCCATGCGGAATCCGCGCTCTGGCGGCCTTTTGCCGCCTGGGTGCATGGCCTATCATAAGCACAACCCCGCAGCATAAGGATTGAGCCATGGAAGATATTGTCATCGTCTCGGCCGCGCGTACCCCGGTGGGCAGTTTCAACGGAGCCTTTGGCGCCACCCCCGCCCATGCACTCGGCACCGTGGCGCTCAAGGCCGCCATCGCGCGCGCGGGCATCAGCCCGGAAGATGTGGACGAGGTAATCCTGGGCCAGGTGCTGGCCGCCGCACAGGGGCAGAACCCGGCCCGCCAGGCCGCCCACGCCGCCGGAATCCCGGATGCCAAAACCGCTTTCGGCATCAACCAGGTCTGCGGCTCCGGCCTGCGCGCCGTGGCGCTGGCCGCGCAGCAGATTCTCTCCGGCGAGTCCAGCATTGTGGTGGCTGGCGGGCAGGAGAGCATGAGCCTCTCGCCCCATGCCCAGCATTTGCGCGCCGGCATCAAAATGGGCGATCTCGGCTTTATCGACACGATGATAAGAGACGGCCTCTGGGACGCCTTTAACGGCTACCATATGGGCGTGACCGCCGAGAACGTGGCCAAGCAATGGCAGATTACCCGCGAGGAGCAGGACGCGCTGGCACTCGGCTCTCAACAGAAAGCCTCCGCCGCGCAAAAGGCTGGCCGCTTCAAGGATGAAATCGCGCCCGTGACGCTGACCACCCGCAAGGGCGAGGTGGTGGTGGAGCATGACGAATATATCCGCCACGATGCCTCGGTTGAGAGCATGGCCAAGCTGAAACCCGCCTTTTTGAAAGACGGCACCGTGACCGCCGGTAATGCCTCTGGCATTAACGACGGCGCCGCCGCCCTGGTGGTGATGAGCGCCAAGGAAGCCGCCAAGCGCGGGCTGAAGCCTTTGGCCCGCATCGCCAGCTTTGCCACGGCGGGGGTGGACCCGGCAGTGATGGGTTCCGGCCCCATCCCATCCTCTCGCAAGGCCCTGGCCCGCGCCGGGTGGAATGTGGCCGATCTGGACCTCATCGAGGCCAACGAGGCCTTTGCCGCCCAGGCCGCGGCGGTGAACAAGGACCTTGGCCTGGACCCGGCGAAGGTAAACGTGAATGGCGGCGCCATTGCCATCGGCCACCCTATCGGCGCCTCGGGCGCGCGTATTCTCACCACGCTGCTGTACGAAATGGGCAAGCGCGACGCCAAGAAGGGCCTTGCCACGCTGTGCATTGGCGGCGGCATGGGTGTTGCGATGTGCCTGGAGCGGTAACAGCACCCGGCAAAAACCCCGCCGCAAGGCGGGGTTTTTACTACCGGGTGAGCATCTTGCCCCCCACCACGGCCAATATGGCGCCGAGGCAGAATTTCAGCACACGGTCATTGGCGTAACGGGCCAGGTAAGACCCCGCGATGATGCCAGGAATGGACCCTGCGAGCAGCGACCCGAGCAAATGGAAGTTTATGGTGCCCAGATACCAGTGCCCCATGCCCGCCAGCAGAGTGAGCGGCACGGCATGGGCGATATCTGACCCCACAATCCGCACGATTGGCAGGCGGGGATAGAGAATAACCAGCACAACCGTACCCAGCGCCCCCGCGCCCACGGAAGAGAATGAAACAAGCACGCCCAGAATAAAGCCGGTGAGCACCGTGAGCCAGGCTGGACTCTCAAGCCCCGTATCCGGGAATTTGCGGCTGATCGCGGCGATCATCAGATCTTTGAACAACAGCATGATGGCGCTGAGAATGAGCGCCACGCCAAGGGTGAGCGAGGTGATGTCTGATACGGCTTTGCTGGCAACGCCAAAACAGGCGATGGCCGCCACGCAGATGATTGTAGCTGGCACGGATCCCGCGGCCAGGCGGCGGACAATGCGCCAATCGACCGTTTTGCCCGCGCTGTGAATAGTGGTGCCAACCGTTTTGGTGGCGGCGGCAAAGAGCAGGTCAGTCCCCACGGCGGTGGTGGGGTGGAAGCCGAACAGCATGACCAGCAGCGGCGTCATTAACGAGCCTCCGCCAACGCCGGTCATGCCAACCAGCACCCCCACCAGCAACCCGGAAACCGCATAGACCGGCGTAATGGCTAAATGCTCTACAAAGTTCATAGGCTTACGTAACACAGATTCCAGCCGGGGCAACGTAAATTCAAGCCCTGGGGTGCGCGCGCTTCCACACCTCCATGAGATGTGATGTTTCCACATCGGTATAGCGCTGCGTGGTGGAGAGGCTGGCATGGCCCAGCAATTCCTGAATGGAACGCAAATCCGCCCCCGCCGCCAGCAAATGCGTGGCGAAGGAATGGCGCAGCGCGTGCGGTGTGGCGTGCTCGGGCAGGTTATTCAGGCGGCGGAAATCGCGCAGCGCCTTCTGCACCACGCCAGCATTCAGCCGCCCGCCGCGCGCGCCCACAAAAAGCGGCTCGCCGCGCCCCGGGTTGGGGTGGAGCTTCAGCCAATCGGCAATCACCCGCCGCACCAGGGGCAAAAGCGGCACAATGCGCTGCTTGTTACCCTTGCCGGTCACGCGCAGCGCATCATCGGCGGCGGGCAGGTCGCCCACATTCAACTGCAAGGCCTCGCTGATGCGCAGCCCCGCGCCGTAGAGCAGCGTCATCAGCGCCGTGTCGCGCGCCTGTATGGCGGGGGTATCGCTGGCCTC
>JAKBCX010000338.1 GCA_021807465.1 Pseudomonadota bacterium
AGTTCCTCGCATCGCTACGTGCTGTGCGCGCGGGAGACACGGCTGCCTTCATCTTCACGAAAAACGGCGTGCATGTCTATTACGATGGCAAGCTCGCCGGTGTTATTGATGATCCGCATTTTGCCACGCAGATGCTCGCGGTATTTATTGGCCCTAATCCTGGCGCGCCACGCTTGAAGGCGGAGCTTCTGGGCGCTGGCTAGGTAGATAGTCCGTGGGGGCTTTTGAAAAACCTCCACGGACTCCGGCTGGCGCGGATATGTCAATCGGCGCCGTGCTTGCTTTCAGCGGCTATGGCGTAAGCCTCTTCGGCATGGATGGCATCGTCACCCACCATCAACGCCTCGGCATCCATGCGCAGCGGCACGAAGAGGCTGATGAGCTTCAGCAGAATATATGTGCCGATGACATTGATGGTGATGATGAAGGCGGCGCCGATGCATTGCAGCACGAATTGGTGCGGATTGCCGTACCAGGCGCCGGTGACGCTGAAATTGCTGTCGCCATTCGTGCCGAAATACTCGATCATCTTTGGGTCAGCGATGATGCCCACGCCAAGCCCGCCAACCAGGGCGGCCACGCCATGGGTGTGGATCACGCCCATTGTGTCGTCCACCTTGCGCAGCAGCCAGGTTTTGCCGAGCCAGTTCCAGGTTACCCAGGGCAGGGCCGCGGAGCACACCCCGAGAACAATGGCGCCAATGCCGTTGACGTAACCAGCCGCGGGCGTAATGGCGACGAGGCCGCAGATCATGCCATTGACCACGCCCAGGATGGACGGGCGGCCATAGGTGATGATGTCCAGGAAGGTCCAGGTGAGCAGCGCGGCGGATGTGGCGATATGCGTGTTCAGCACGCCCACCCCGGCATCCACATTGGCGGTGTACGGGTCGCCGCCGTTAAAGCCCGACCAGCCGAGCCAGAGAAGCCCGGCGCCGGCCAAAGTGATGAGCAGGTTGTTGGGCTGAAAATTCTCACGGTCGCGCGCCGTGCGCGGGCCAACCACGGCGGCCGCGGTGAAGCCCGATGCCGCGGAGGAGAGATGGATGACGAAGCCGCCCGAATAATCGACCACGCCCATTTGCCCCAGCCAGCCGCCGCCCCACAGCGAATAGGCGCCGATGGAGTAGATGAGGGTGGTCCAGCACGGTACGAAAATAGCCCAGGCCTTGAAACTAACGCGCCCGAGTATGGCGCCGAACAGAATGATGGGGGTGATGGCGGCGAAGACGAACTGGAAATACACCATCGTCGCCATACCGTAGCCGAGATGCGGCATGCCCGCCGCCGCCGAGGGAATGACGGCCTCGCGTTCCATGTCGTAGGCCGATGTTACGGGGCCAATATGGCCTAGAAACGCCCCCAGCCCGCCAGGCATTTGCAGCCAGGGTTTGCCGAATGACATGTTGTACGCCCACAGCACCCATACGAGAAGGACTGCCGAAAAGGCATAAAACACCATGAAAGCGGAGTTGATTGCCCATTTTTTCTTCACCGCGCCGCCATAGAGAATGGCCAGGCCCGGGATGCTTTGGATTCCCACCAGCGTGGCGGCGGTGAGCTGCCAGGCATTATCGCCCGTATCCAGCCAGCTTCCTGGCAATGCTTGCACTATCGACATTGATCAACCTCCATCAATTCGTCCCCAGTCTGGCTATGATTGCATTGGTTTGCCCGGCAGGCGGGCCTGAAAGATTAAGCAGTTTTCATGCCAGGGAGATGCTGGTGCTTCTCGTTTTGTTAAGTAAATAAATGGGAGTTTCTAAAATCCGGCATGAAAAACCCCGCGCCATGGGGCGCGGGGTTTGCTTGGAGATTGAGAAGAGAAAATTCCGCATTCCGCGGAAGGGTGGCACGCCCGGCGGGGCCGGACGTGCCTGTAGCTTATGCCGTGTGCTGCAACACTTCGCCGTGCTGAGAGATGTCTAGCCCTTCCAGCTCGTCATCCTTGCTCACGCGCAGGCCCATGGTCAGGTCGATGAGCTTGAGGATAATGAAGCTGGCCACGCCACAATACACGATGGTGGTGATGATGCCCTCAGCCTGGATCAGGAGCTGGTGCGGATTGCCCTCGATGAGGCCCTTATGGCCGCCAACCTCGTTCAGCGCGAACACGCCGGTGAGCATGGCGCCCAGAATGCCGCCCAGGCCGTGCACGCCCCAAACGTCCAGCGCGTCGTCGTAACCGAACATGCCCTTGAAGCCAGTGACGCCCCAGTAGCACACCACGCCAGCGGCCAGGCCGATAACCAGCGCGCCGGAGACACCGACAAAGCCGCAAGCCGGGGTGATGGCGACGAGGCCGGCGACGGCGCCAGAGACGGCACCCAACAGGCTCGGCTTGCCCTTCATGGCCCATTCAACCAGCGTCCAGGAGACAACGGCGGCCGAGGTGGCGAGATGGGTGTTGATCATGGCCATGCCCGCGAGGCCGCCGGAGGTGAGGGCGGAACCGGCATTGAAGCCGAACCAGCCCACCCACAGCAGGGCCGCGCCCGTCAGGGTCATGCCCAGGTCGCCAGGCGCCATGTTCTCACGCCCATAGCCATTGCGCTTGCCCACCATGATGGCGGCAATCAGCCCTGCCACGGCGGAGTTGATATGCACCACGGTGCCGCCCGCGAAGTCCAGCACACCGGCAGAACCCAGGAAGCCGCCAGGCCCCCAGACCATGTGCGCGATGGGGCAGTAAACAACCAGCAGCCAGATGCCGAGGAACACCATGGCGGAGGAGAATTTCAGCCGGTCCGCCGGTCCGCCCAGGATGAGCACCGGGGTGATGATGGCGAAGGTGCACTGGAACATGGCGAACACGGTCTCGGGGATGGTGCCCGAGAGGCCGTTAAGGCCGGTGCCCTGCAGCATGACGCGCGAGAGGCCGCCAACGAAGGGCGCAAGCGGGCCGGAACCGGCGGTAAAGGCCAGGCTGTA
>JAKBCX010000339.1 GCA_021807465.1 Pseudomonadota bacterium
CGTTCATAGCCAGGCACCCCAGGCGCCGCACCAGCTCTGGGTGATTCGAGATTTCCTGCGGGCGCAGGATCATTTTGCTGCGATATTGCGCCATGTTGGCGTTGAGATGCGCCGCGGCCTCCGGCGAGAGCGAAAAAGAGGTGGCCGAGGCCATGCGCATTTTGCCCGAGGTCAGCATGTCCAGCATGCCGTCCTGAATTACCTCGGTATAGGCTGTGAGATTCTCGAAGTGCGACTCGTTAAGCCCGGTGAGCACGGCATTGGCGATGTTGCCCACGCCCGATTGCAACGGCAGCAGGTTGGCGGGTAGGCGGCCTTTTTTCACCTCATGCTCGAAGAATTCGATGAGATGCCCGGCAATGCGCCGCGCTGTGTCATCGGGCGCGGCGAAGGGCAGGTTACGGTCTGGTGTGTCGGTAAGCACGATGGCGGCGATTTTGTCCGGGTCGCAACGGAAACTGGTCTGGCCGATGCGGTCATCGGGCCGCACCAGGGGGATGGGTACGCGGTTAGGGGGCAGGGCGGTGCCGTAATAAATATCGTGCATCCCTTCCAGCGATTCGTTCTGCCACTCATTCACTTCCAGAATGATATTCTGTGCGCGGTCCAGCCAGGTTTTGTTGTTGCCGACCGAGGAGGAGGGGATGAGCGCGCCATCTTCGGTAATGCCGGATACTTCCACCAGCGCCGTATCCAGCGGGCCGAGGAAGCCTTGCCAGGCCATGGGCGCCACCTGGCTTAGATGCATGTCGAAATATTCCATCTGGCCCGCGTTGATTTTTTCGCGCGCGATCGGGTCGGAATTATAGGGCAGACGGAATTCGATACCATCGGCCTTTGCCAGGGCGCCATCCAGCTCTGGCCCGGTGGAGGCGCCGGTCCATACGCGCAGGCGGAAGGCCTCGCCCGCCGCCCGCGCGGCCTCCATACGGCTGGCCAGGGCTTGCGGCACGGCTTTGGGGTAGCCAGCGCCGGTAAAGCCGCTCATGCCCACCGTGCTGCCCGGTGTAATCAGCGCCGCGGCGGCCTCGGCCGGCATGATTTTTTGCCGCAAGGCCTGCGATTTGACTCTGCTTCCCACGCTCATGAATGCCTCCTGCCGCGAATATTCATCCAAGGCGGCCCGTGTTCCGGCACCAGCGGGCGCGCCCTCCCGGCCTTCATGCGGATGCGGCGCCGGAGCACATTGATCTGGCGCAAAACCCGGCGCGGGCGGGACGCGCCGGCGGGGATGATGCCGCAGCCGCAAGACCGCACCAAGCCGGGCGCGGGCGGGGCAGGGTTGCCACGCCGGTAGAGGACGCCGGCCATGGCAAATGGCCTGGCTTGCGCGTATGGTGCCGCCGCATTTGGGGTAGGAAATGGCGGGACGGCTATGGTGAATGTGGCGTTGATTGTAGCGGCGGGGCGTGGTTACCGGCTGGGGGGCGCGTTGCCCAAGCAATATCTGCCCCTGGGCGGCCGGCCTATACTGCGCCACACCATAGAGGCCCTGGCCGCGCATAAGGATATTCACGCCATCCAGGTGCTGATTCACCCCGACGACGTGCCGCTATACGAGGCCGCCGTGGCCGGGGCGGAGAAAGTGCAGCAAGTGCAGTTTGGCGGGGCGCAACGGCAGGATTCGGTGCGGCTGGGGCTGGAGGCCATTGCCGGGCTTAAGCCGGCCAATGTGCTGATACACGATGCCGTGCGCCCGTTCATCAGCGTGGCTGTTATCTCGGCGGTGCTGGAGGCGCTTGCCCGCAGCCCCGCCGCCCTGGCCGGCGTGCCGCTGGCCGATACGCTGAAGCGCGTGGCGGATGGGCAGGTAACCGGCACGGTGGACCGCGCCGGGCTGTGGCGCGCGCAAACCCCGCAGGGTTTCCGTTATGCCGACATATTGAAAGCCCACCGCCATGCCGTGCAGACCGCGCCGGAGACGGAGTTTACCGATGATGCAATGATTGCTGAATATGCCGGGCTGCGGGTGGAGATGGTGATGGGGTCGGAAGATAATTTCAAAATCACCACCGCGGCGGATTTGGCGCGGGCGGAGTTTATGTTGACGTTGTAAAGCGGCCCCTCATGCGCAGCCACTCTGCCGGGGGCCAGCTTGGCGGCGCATGAGGGGCGTAACGCCAAGTGCGGGAGGCCACGAGGCCGTGCAAGGAGGGGCGATGACTTCCAGCCAGGATAGCATGTGGCACCGTGTGGCCGGGGTACTGCGTGACCCGTATAGGCGCTGCCATTATGCTAAATTTATTCATGCCGTAAGGGTTACCTTGGGCATTCTGGTGGCGTTTGGCGTAACAAGCGGCTTTGGCATTCCTCATGGCGTTTGGACGCCGGTATCCATGCTCATCGTCATCGCTGGGTTGCAGCATCACGGCACCATCCGCGAACGGGCGGTGCAGCGCAGTTTTGGTACGATGGTGGGTGTTGCGGCGGGGCTGTTCGTGATTGTGCAGCAGAAATATCTGGGCTGCGCGCCGCTCACCTGGGCGCTGATGGCCGCGTTCTGCGGTGTATGCGCGTATTATGCCGTGGGGCGGGGCGGTTATATGGCCATACTTTCGGCCATTACCCTGGTGATTGTCGCGGGGTTGGGAAATGGCCCGATGGAGGAGGGGCTGTGGCGCGCGATTAACGTGCTGCTGGGCATTGCCATTGCACTGCTGCTGTCCTTCACCCTGCCAATTTACGCAACCTGGGCCTGGCGTTATGAATTTGCCGAGATGTTGCGCCGGTGCGAGGCTGTTTATGCCGGGATGGCGCGCGGAGAGACGCCCCCCGCCGCCGGGCAACTGCGCAAAATGGCGGCGATTAACGCGGAACTTTTGCAGCTAAGGTCGTTTATGCCCGCCATTGTGCAGGAAAGTGGCCTGTCTAAGGATTGGCTGGAAGGGGTGCAGCGCTGTTTGCGGATTTTCATCAGCCTGACGGA
>JAKBCX010000340.1 GCA_021807465.1 Pseudomonadota bacterium
ATCACACGCGCTCCAGAATGGTGGCGATGCCCTGGCCGCCGCCGATGCATTGCGTGGCCAGCGCGTAGCGCTTGCCGGTGCGCTGGAGCAGGCTGGCCGCCTTGCCCACAAGCCGCGCGCCAGTGGCGCCCAGCGGGTGGCCAAGCGCGATGGCGCCGCCGTCAATGTTCAGCGTGTCCTCGCGTATGCCCAGCTCTTGCACGCAGGCGATGGATTGCGAGGCGAAGGCCTCGTTCAGCTCCACCACATCGATGGCGCCAATCTCCAGCCCGGCGCGCTTCAGCGCCTTGCGCGTGGCGGCCACGGGGCCGATGCCCATAATCTCGGGCGCGCAACCGGCGCTGGCGGCGCTTACGATGCGGGCGATAGGCTTCAGCCCGTTGGCCTTGGCATAATCCTCGCTGCACACCAGCACGGCGGTGGCGCCGTCCGTTAGCGGAGAAGAGGTGGCGGCGGTCACGCTGCCCGACGCGTCGAAGGCGGGCTTCAGCGCGGCTAGGCCCTCGGCGGTGCTCTCTGGGCGCGGGCAGCCATCCACGCTTACCTCGCCGCCCTTGGCGTGCACCGGAATGATCTCATCCTTGAAATTGCCAGCGGCGATGGCAGCGGCGGCGCGCTTCTGGCTGCGCAGCGCGAATTCCTCCTGCGCCTGTCGGGCGATTTTCCATTTCTTCGCCACGTTTTCAGCGGTTTCGCCCATGCCCATATACGCGCCGGGCACGGTGGCGGCCAGCTTGGGGTTGGGCAGAATGTTAAAGCCGGTCATCGGCACGCGGCTCATGCTTTCCACGCCGCCCGCGATGAACACATCTCCCGCGCCCGTGGCGATATGCCCGGCGGCGATATGGATGGCCTGCATGGAAGAACCGCAGAACTGGTTGACCGTATAGCCCGCGACGGATTGCGGCAGGCCCGCGAGCAGCACGGTGAGGCGGGCAATGTTGAGGCCCTGCTCAGCCTCGGGAAAGGCGCAGCCCAGAATCAGGGCTTCCAGGTCCTCCGCTTTTACACCGGTACGGGCCACCAGGGCGGAGACCACGGCAGCGGCGAGATCATCTGGCCGCGTATGGGCGAGCGCGCCCTTGCCGGCCAGGGTGAAGGGGGAGCGGACATAACCCGCGATAACAGCTTGCTTCAAAGGGACCTCCGGGTTGGTAAAGGGGTGGGCGGCGATGTGGCCAGGCTAGCGGCCTTCATCGTTTGCAGCGCGGCCAGGGCTTGCTGCTCAATATCCTGCAGCTCCGCCAGGGTTTGGGTCAGGGCCGCCTGCTGTTCGGCGAGCTTGTGGATACGAGATTTAACAGCCTTGAGCAGCGCCTTGATCTGCTGCTCATGTGTCGGGTCCATATCGTAAAGCTCGAGATATTCCCTGATCTCGCGGATTGAGAAACCGAGTTTCTTGCCGCGCAGGATGAGGATCATACGGGCGCGGTCACGTTGCGAATAAACGCGCGTATTGCCCGCGCGGCGCGGCGTGATGAGCCCCTGGGCCTCATAAAAATGAAGCGTGCGCACCGTCACGCCGAGTTCGGCGCCGAGCTGGGTAACGGTGTAGAGCTCTTCGTTCTGGGTCATCAAATCCGGTTCCTGGTCTGAATGGCGCCGGAAGGCGCCATGTATGGGGTTAGAATACCATGTTTATACCTGCTGTTACGGAATTGTCAGATGCGGCATAGCGGCCCGTAATGATGCCGGCCGGTGTAAGCGGCGTGCTGGGGGCGGAGTTATTGATACCGCCGCCGCGTGTGAATACATGGCCATAGGCGAACTCGATCTTGGTGGTGGGCAGAAGCTGGTATTGCGCGCCGAAGCCCAGATCGTAATGGTCGGCATCGGGGATGCGCGTGGTGCGGTTGGCACTGGTCACCGGCGATTCATCATAGGCAAAGCCCGCCTGGAGCAGCAATTTATCGGTAAGCTGATAATTCGTGCCTACACCTGCAAACCAGGTATTACGCCAGTTTTCCGCAAGCACCGTGCTGCCGCTGCTGTTCTGAACCGTAACATTGAGCGAATGCAACAGGGACCAATCCGTCCATTGCAAACTGCCCATTACGGCCCAGCGCGGGGTGAGCTGGTGGTAAATGCCAATGCCCAGAGAATCGGGCAAGGTGATGCTGGTGGTGGCCTGGCCCTCGGCCTGCTTCAGCAGCCCTACCGCGGCCGGGCTGTATTGGCTATATATGGCGGGGACGGAAATATATTGCCCGCCAGTAATGTTGTGGCGGATGCGCGAGCGGTAATCGATGCCGATTCGCGTCGCATCGTCGAATTTGTAGAGAACGCCAAGATTATAGCCAACACCCAGATTATTGCCGCGGACCTCGGCATTGGGGTCCTGGCCGGTAAGCTGGCTCAGCACGGGCACGTTCACATTCTGCGTGAGGCGTGCCTGGAAATAATCGAAATTCGGCCCGCCGCCGATGGAGAGGTGATTATTCACCTTGTACGACACGGCGAAACCAAGATTAATATCGGTAATGCTGGAGACGAGGCTTTGATAGCGCCCCACGAAATCGCCAGGATAGGAGACGCGCTCGCCAAATGGCGAGGTGATGGAAAAGCCGATGCGCCATTTGGGGCCAAGCGGCATAACGCCGAACACCGCCCCCGTGGCCGCCGGGGCTATGGAGTTACCGCCCTCGGTGCCGCTGACATTGCCGCCCGTCTGCGGGTTTGTGGCGCTGCCGGTAAAGCTGGTGTGGGGGGCGATCATGCTGACCGCGCTGTCCATCTCGGTCTGGTCCAGCAGGGCCATGCCGGCCGGGTTGCTCCACACCGTGCTGGCGTCGTAGGCCTTGGCTTCATCGCCGGTAAAGGCTGTGCCCAGCCAGTCTGCCGCGCCTTCACGCAAGCCAAAGCCGCTGGCATGGGCCGCGCGGGCCGTAACCAGCATACCCCCCGCAGCCGCCGTGG
>JAKBCX010000341.1 GCA_021807465.1 Pseudomonadota bacterium
CCAGCAAACAGGCGGGCAAAACCAGCCCTGCCCATGGAGCCGCCGGAGAATGCAGCACGGCCAGCGCCACCAGGATGGAACTGCCCGCCACGGCCAGCGTGCGCTTATCGCCGAATAACGTTTTGATGAAACCCTGCATCAGACCAGCTCCGCCTTGGTGGTTTTTGGTGTATACAAACGAATGAGCGTCAGCCCGCCCGCAGCATAGAACAGAAACAGCAGCGGCAGGGCGGCATCGCGGAATGGCCAGGCATAGCCAAGCGATTCCAGAACCCAGAAACTGCCGAAGCTAAGCACCGCCGAGCCGACGGTGAATTTGATAACATTCTCCGGCACGCGGGAAAGCGGCTGACGCAGCAACGCGCCGGCCAGAGCCACCGCGGCCAGGGCCGCCAGCGCGGCGGTGGCGGCAGCCACCGTGTGGTGCGTCTGCACGCCCAGCGCCACCACAATCAGCCAAACTTCCAACCCTTCCAGCAACATGCCGTTAAAGGCGATGAACCAGGCGGCACGGGCCTCGTGAATGTCATCACGCGCGCGCAAGGAGGCGAATTCCTCGTCCTCATCATGCAATTTTTTCAACCCCGCGCCGCGCGCCACCGCCTTGCCCAGCCATCGCACGCCGAACAGCACCAGGAATACGCCAACAACGAACTGCAGGACAGCCAGATTATGAATGCGGGTAAGAATGAAGCTGCCAAACCCGGTAAGCACCGCGAGCACCAGCAGCGCCACGCCCGCCGCGTGCAGTGCCCGGCGCCAGCCAATGGAAAGCGCCACAGCCAGGATGATGGTATAGGCCTCTACCCATTCCACCGCGGCGGTTAAAAAAGTTGCTAGCAGAATGGAAATCATAGGCTATGCGTCTCCAACTTCACTGAACAGAAAAAACTTGCCGGGATCGGCGGAAATGCGTTGCGGCCCAGCTTCAACCGGGGCGGGCAGCAAGGCGCTGAGGGGTTGTGCCAGGCCAGGCACGCGCCAGCGCACGAGAAAGCGGCCCGCCTGGAATTGTGAAGACAGGGCCTCCGCCGCGATATTGCCATCGGGCGCGGGGCAGATGGCGTCCTCTCGCCAGAACAGCAGCCCATGCCCAGCGGCGGGTGGCGGCGCGGCCAGCGGCAACGGCTGGCCGCCCAGCACCAGCATTGCCATGCCGTCTTGGTTGTGGACTGGCGCCTCGATGCCCCCCAACGCGCCTGTGAAACGCGCGATGTACGGCGAAGCCGGTGCTGCCCACAGGGCGCTGGGCGTACCGTATTGGCGGATTACACCATCTTCCAGCACCGCCACCTGGCTGGCCAGCGCCCAGCAATCCTCGGGATCGTGAGTGACCAGCAAGGCTGAAACCCCTGTTTCCTGCACGGTCTCGCGCAGGGCCTCGCGCAGATGGGCGCGGGTAGCAAGGTCGAGGCTGGAAAGCGGCTCATCGAGCAGCAGCAATTTGGGCCGGGCCGCCAGGGCGCGGGCAATGCCCACCCGCTGCTGCTGGCCGCCCGATAATTGCGCCGGGCGGCGCGGCGCCAGCGCGGCCACACCCAGCCGCGCCAACAGGGCTTGCGCGGCCTCGTTACGTTTGGGCGTGGCGGGCGGCAGGGCCAGAGCCACATTCTCCAGGCAGCTCAGATGCGGCCAAAGGGCGAAATCCTGGAACACCATGCCCAGCCCCCGGCGCTCGGCGGACACAAAAACGCGGGCGGCATCGTCCATCACAGCGCCGTTTATGGTGATGCGCCCGGCATCAGCACGCTCCAGCCCGGCCACCATGCGCAGCAAAGTGGTTTTGCCCGAACCGGACTCACCAGCCAGAACCAGGCATTGGCCGGGGGCCAGCGCCAGATTGATACCGCGCAGCACCTTGCGGCCGCTCAGGCTGCGGCAGGCTTGTTCAATATGCAGGCTGGAATTCATGCGGCCTCCTTGGCCTGGTGCGTGGCGCCCAGGCGCAGCAAGGCGTTGAGCAGCAAGGCCAAGCCAGCCAGAGACGCCAGCCCCAGCAGGGCCAAGCGGGCCGCCGTGGCGTAATCGGCTTTCATGTCGGCAAACACGATGGCAACGCCAAGTGGCGCCGCGCCGGGAACGTAGAGCAGTTCGGAGATCGGCAGCTCGAACATCACCGCCGCCACCACCAGCAGCCAGGCTTGCATCCCCGGGCGGGCGAGCAGCGCGGCTTCAATGTCGATGAGCCGTGTGGAGAGTGGCAGGGCGAAAATACGCGCTGCTTCGTCCAGCTTGGCATCAAGCTGGTTGCACGCCGTGCCAAGCAGGCGGATGGCAGCGGGCAGCGCGCCTGCCGCATAGGCGATGATGAGCAGCAGCACCGTGCCGTAAAGCGGCAGGACGTTATTGTTGAAGGCGATGATATAGCCCGCGCCAAGGATAAGCCCTGGCACCGCCATATTGGCGGCAAGCCCGGCCTGCACGAAGGCGGTGAACCAGAGCGAGCGGCCCTGCTGGAGCTTGAGGATGAAATACCCCGCCCCCAGCGCCAGCGTGGCCGCCAGCATGCCGTAAAACAGCGAGCGGGGCACGGCATCCAGACCATCGCTTTGCAGCGACCCGCCCAGCGCTGTGATGATAAGCGCCAGCAACGGCGCGGCCAGCCCTAAGCCCCAGAGCAGCGCGGTGCCGCCTGCCAGCATCAGCCGCAAACCGGATGATGGCATGATGCGCGCGGCATGGCGTACCCGGCCATGCACGAGCGCAGCCTGGTGGCGCCGCTGCGCCGCCACCTGCAGCAGCGCCAGCAGCGCGGCACTGAGGATAAGCCACCAGCACAAGGCGGCAGCTCCGGCAAAATCCGTCGGCGTGGTGTTGAGGCGCTGGTAAATGGCGTAGGTGAGAATGGGGATTTTGGACGTAAGGCCGAGCGTGGCGGGGA
>JAKBCX010000342.1 GCA_021807465.1 Pseudomonadota bacterium
TCAATGAAGTCGATGACGATCAGCCCGGCCAGGTCGCGCATCCGCAACTGCTTGGCCACCTCCTCGGCGGCTTCCATGTTGGTGCGCAGCGCCGTGTCCTCGATGCTGCGCTCGCGCGTGGAGCGGCCGGAGTTTACGTCTATGGCGACCAGGGCTTCCGTCTGGTTGATGACGATGTAGCCGCCGGAGCGGAGCTGCACCACAGGTGAGAGCATGGCGTCGAGCTGCGCCTCGACCTGGAATTTGGAGAAAAGCGGCTGCCCGTCGCCCCAGGCCTGCACCTTGCTGGCGTGGCTGGGCATGAGCATACGCATGAAGTCGCGCACGGCGGAGAAGCCCTCGCGGCCATCGACGAGAATCTCTTCCACGTCGCGCGTGTAAACATCGCGTATGGCGCGCTTGATGAGGCTGGCCTCTTCATAGATCAGCGCCGGGGCGGATGATTCCATTGTTTTGTCGCGTATATCGTCCCACAGGCGCAGCAGATATTCGCAGTCGCGCTTGATTTCCGGCTTGGGCCGGTTGGCGCCGGCGGTGCGGACGATAAGGCCCATGCCCTGGGGCACGTCCAGCTCGCTCATCGCTTCTTTCAGGCGGCGGCGGTCGGCCTGTGAGGTAATTTTGCGCGACACGCCCCCGCCCGTGGGCGAGTTGGGCATGAGCACCGAGAAGCGCCCGGCCAGCGAGAGATAGGTGGTGAGCGCAGCGCCCTTATTGCCGCGCTCCTCCTTAACCACTTGCACCAGCATGATCTGGCGGCGGTGGATGACGTCCTGAATTTTGTAATTGCGCAAAAAGCGCTGGCGCAGGCGGCGCTCGCGGGCTTCCGCCGCGTCATCGCCGTCGCCGCCAATCTGCTCGGGCGGCGGGGCTTCCGGGGCGATGACTTCCACCGCCTCGTCGCTTTCCACCGATTCCACCGAGGCTTCGGCGCTGGGGGCTTCCTCCACGGACTCCGCCTCTCCGGCCAGTGCTTCGGCGGCGATTTCAGCGGGCAGGGATTCCGCCACTTCGTCATCGGCCGGGGCTTCGGCATCGGGGGCGAAGCTGGTTTGCGCCGCTTCTTCCTCGGTCAGCGCCTCGTGAATGGCCGGGGTTTCGTCGATAATCTCGCCTTCCGGCACCGCCTCGTCCGGTGGCGGGGCGGAGATGATCTCGATGGGCTTCACCTCCAGCGCCTGGGCGGATTCGGCCTCGTCAGCGGGGCTTTCAGCCTCGGCTTCCTCTTCCTCGGCCTGGGCCAGGGCTTCTTCCTCGGCCTGCAGGGCCAGCAGCTTCTGCCGGTCGGCCACCGGAATTTGGTAATAATCCGGGTGGATTTCGCCAAAGGCGAGGAAGCCGTGCCTGTTGCCGCCATATTCCACAAAGGCGGCCTGCAGGCTGGGCTCTACCCGTATAACCTTGGCGAGGTAGATATTGCCTTTTATCTGCTTGCGGCTGACGGTCTCAACGTCGAAATCCTCAAGCCGGTTGCCATCCAGAACCACCACGCGGGTTTCTTCCGCATGGCTGGCGTCGATTAACATTCTTTTGGTCATAAAAACTCCGGTGCGCGCGCAGGGCCGGGGCCTGAGCGTACAGGCTCAAGGCGGCGGCAGCGCGAAAAAGGGATGTGAAGATAGAAACGGAACCGCGCGGCGCCTTGACCAGGGAAACAGGATGAAATCCGGCAGGCAAAGCGCTCATTGGTCCTTAAACTCGCCGGGCGAACCCCGGCCATGGGTAGTTTGGTGCTGCATTATGGTCTGCAGTTGGCGCCGGGGGCACGGAACCGGCCGCATAAGGCTGGTCTCCGCCGGAAACCCGGCGCCTGTTACGCTAGATGGCGCAAAACCCCTTGTTCCGCAAGAGGGTTGTTCAGCCCAAGGTTTCAGGCCAAACATGGCGCGGCGGTTCTCTGCCGCGTATAACCTCGTATTAACGCTGCGGGAGGGCTGGCTGACCATGGCTCTGGTGACGTGCGACCGGATTCACGGCAACACCATTTTGCATACGCAAAACCCGCAATGCGGGGTTTACGAGAATATATTGTATATGCCCGATGCAGGCGAGGATGTGCAGCTCCAGCGCTCGCATGGGTTGTACGATGGTGAGGGCAGGCTGCTGGAGGCGGCGGCCCGGTTCCGCGGCCCGGCGCGGGAAAATGCGGGGCCGCTGATTTACACCACCCAAAGGCTGCCGGGGTTGCCGGTGCATCATGGCCCCTTCTTTTATCTGGGCCGCTTTACCCCCCATTACGGGCATTTTCTGCTGGATACGCTGTGCCGTTTCTGGGCCTGGCCGGCAGGCGGGCTGCCGGGCGTTAAAATTTTGTATCATGGCGGGGTCAGCCCGGCGCGAATGTTCGAACTGCCCTTTGCCGCCGCCATTTTCCGTGCCGCTGGGCTGGGGCCGGAGGATTTCGTCAAATTCGATGAGCCGGTGCGGCTGGGCCAGGTTATTGCGGCGTTTCCAGCCATCGAGGAGCTTAACTTCATTCACACGGCCTTTGCCCGCCGTTTCAATGAGATTGGCGATGTTATTTGCCCGGCGCCCGTAACGTCCAAGAGTGACGTGCCGGTATATTTGACCAAGCAATACGTGCCGGAGGGTGTGTCGCATTTTGTGAACGAGGCGCGCTTTGCCGAGGTGCTGGCCCGCGCCGGGGTGCGGATTATCGCGCCGGAGAGGCTGCCCTTCGCGGCGCAGGTGGCGCTGTTCCGGGAGAACAGCGTCATCACCGGGCTTATAGGCTCGGCTTTCCACACCACCTTGTTCACGCCGCAAAGCCGTATGCTGGTGCTTAATTACGAGCCTATGGTGTGGTCCAACCAGATTCTCATCGACCGCGCCAATGGGAATGACGCGGTGTATCTGTATGGCGATGATACGCGGCGTGCC
>JAKBCX010000343.1 GCA_021807465.1 Pseudomonadota bacterium
CGCCAAACCGAGAAGCAGGAGTGGCGCATAGGCCAGCTTGGCGCTCACCGTCAGGCTCAGCACGGCAAGTCCCGCCGCCCAGGCGCGTATCCCTGTTCTGGTCAGCAGCGCGGCGGCCAGCGCGAACCCGGCCACCATCGGCGCGTCCTGGTTGAAGGACCCGGCAAGGTTGAGCAGGGTAGGCAGTGTGAGCACGGCAAACAGCAGCGCCCCGCCAAAACGCGCCAGCGCCAGAGCCACCGCCCCCAGCGCCATATAAGCCAGCAACATCGCCACCCGCCCAAGCAGCAGCGCATGCAACGGCGAAAGCCCAATGGTTTGCCCCGCCAGCAGCCCCAGCGCGGCGGGAATGTAGAAAACCGGCAGATACTCCACCATCTGCGTCGGCCAGTATGAGGCATTGCCCCACCGTACCTGTTCCGCTTGGCGCTGCACTTGCGCGGGCGTGCCGCGCCCGGCGGTCAGCCCCACCCATTGCGGAATTACCAGCACGTCGAACAGCCCCTTGTTCAGCGGCACCCCCGCCGTTGGTGTCATGGGCGGAAAGCCGGGCGGCGGACTCATGCCAAACACATGGCCGTAGCGCAGCCCATCAGCCCGGATAATATGCGCCATTTCATCCGGGAACTGCCCGATGGGCGTGAGCAGCGCGCTAGCCAGCCCCATGGGCAGGGCGCAGCAGATAAACCACCAGGCCAGCACGCGCGGGCGCGCCAAGGCGTTGAGCCATTTGCCAAAAAGATGGAAAGACATGCCTCGGCAGGGACACGGAATCTAACCTAAAAGCAATAGAGTTTCCCGTCCGCCCCGGCCACAAAACGATATTCGCTTGACATCGCCCTGCTTGGGACTAAACCACGCCCCATCGTCAACCGGACATCCCCGGCCAAGGGCCAGGGATGCGCTAGCCGTTTCCTCAGAAATAAGGGGAGGCGCAAACCCCACCGGGCCAAGGCCCGTTATTAAGGACAAACCCAGCCACATGGCTTCTTCTTCCAACGCCCTGCGTCATTCCGACGCCCCCGCCTATTCCGGCTCCGATGATTTCGCGGCCCTCCTGGATTCTTCTCTCGGCGCCGGCGGCGGCTTCGAGGGTTCCGTCGTTTCCGGCACAGTGCTGCGGATTGACGACGATTACGTCATCGTTGATGTCGGCCTGAAATCCGAAGGGCGCGTCCCGCTGCGTGAGTTCGCAGCCGTCGGCGCCAAGCCGGAAGTGAACACCGGCGATGTGTACGATCTTTACATCGAGCGTTACGAGGACAAGGACGGCGCCATGGTGCTGTCGCGCGAGAAGGCGCGCCGCGAGGAGTCCTGGACCCAGCTTGAGAAGGCCTTCGAGGCCCAGACCCGTGTGAACGGCGTCATCCATGGCCGCGTCAAGGGCGGCTTCACGGTCGATCTCGGCGGCGCCACGGCGTTCCTGCCCGGTTCCCAGGTCGATATCCGCCCGGTGCGCGACGTTGGCCCGCTGATGGGCGTGGCCCAGCCCTTCCAGATACTGAAGATGGACCGCCAGCGCGGCAACATCGTCGTGTCCCGCCGTGCGGTGCTGGAAGAGACCCGCGCCGAGCAGCGCTCCGAGCTGATCCATGGCCTGAAGGAAGGCCAGATCCTGGATGGCGTGGTCAAGAACATCACCGATTACGGTGCGTTCGTCGATCTCGGCGGCGTGGACGGCCTGCTGCACGTTACCGACATCGCCTGGAAGCGCATCAATCATCCGGCCGAGGCCCTGGTCATCGGTCAGCCGGTCAAGGTGCAGGTCATCCGCTTCAATGCGGACACGCAGCGTATCTCGCTGGGCATGAAGCAGCTTGAGGCCGATCCGTGGGAAGGCGTGGACGCCAAGTATCCCCCAGGCATCAAGGTCTCCGGCCGCGTCACCAACATTACCGATTACGGCGCCTTCGTGGAGCTGGAACCCGGCGTCGAAGGCCTGGTGCATGTCTCCGAGATGTCCTGGACCAAGAAGAACGCCCATCCCGGCAAGATCGTATCCACCTCGCAGGAAGTGGACGTGGTCGTGCTGGACGTGGACGCCTCCAAGCGCCGCATCTCGCTGGGCCTGAAGCAGGTTGCCCGCAACCCGTGGGAAGAGTTCCAGGACGAGCACCCGATCGGCTCCGAGGTCGAGGGCGAAATCCGCAACATAACCGAGTTCGGTCTGTTCATCGCGGTCGGCCCGGAAATCGATGGCATGATCCACATGTCCGATATTTCCTGGGAAGAGTCCGGCGAAGCCGCCATTGCCAAGTACAACAAGGGCGATGTGGTCAAGGCCAAGGTGCTGGATGTGGATGTCGAGAAGGAGCGCATCTCGCTCGGCATCAAGCAGCTTGAGGTGGACCCCGCCGCTGGCGTGCTCGACCGTATCCACAAGAACCAGGTCGTTACCTGCATTGTTACCGCGGTGCAGAGCAATGGCATCGAGGTGAAGGTGGATGATGTGCTGACCGGCTTCATCCGCCGCGCCGAGCTGGCCCGCGACAAGGCCGAGCAGCGCCCCGAGCGCTTCGCGGTTGGCGACAAGGTCGATGCCAAGATCACCGCGGTGGACCGCGCTGCCCGCAAGCTGCAGCTCACCATCAAGGGCAAGGAAATCGACGAGGACAAGCAGGCCATCTCCGATTACGGCTCGTCCGACTCGGGCGCCTCGCTCGGCGACATTCTGGGTGCGGCCATCCGCCGCCGTAACCAGCAGACCGAAGAGTAAAAGGCGGGGTTTACCCCCCCTTGCCTTGCACCCAAGGGCTGCGGCCCTTGGGTTTTTTTATGCCCTGCGGGAAAGGACATAAAAAAGGGCCTGCCCCTGCCAGATCATGGCTGGGGCAGGCCCTTTTTGTTAGGCAACGGCCTTAGGTGCCAGGAACC
>JAKBCX010000015.1:0-10590 GCA_021807465.1 Pseudomonadota bacterium
AAGCGCGGCCCGCCAAGGCCCAGCTCCACCAGGTCACGCGCGCGCACTGGCATATCTGCGGCAATTTGCAGTTTTTGCGGCACATAGCCAACCGTCTCCGGCCGTTCCACGCGCCCCGCCTGCTGGTGCTGGAAGCCAAGGATGGTGCGCAGCAAAGTGGTTTTGCCCGAGCCATTGCCACCGATAAGCCCGCAAAACGCGCCCGGCACGAGGCTGAATGAGACATCGCGCAACACATCGCGCCCGCCAAGGCGCACGGTAAGGCCAGAGACGGTCAGGCTCATTTCCTCGCCGCCAGGGCCTTGGCCAGGGCCTGTGTGGTTTGCATCATCCAATTCTGGTAGGTGTGGGCATCGGGCGGCATCAGCTCATACACCCCCAGCACGGGCAAGGCGGCCTTATGCGCCGTGGCCAGAAAGCTGGCTGTAAGCGAGTCCGTGACCTGCTGGTTATAAACAAACACACGCACCTTGCCCGATGCCAGCAAAGCCTGCTGCGCGCTTACATCCTGCGGCGCGGGGTCGGTGCCATTCATCACCGCCGCCTCCAGGCCAAACGGCGTGGCGATGGAAAGCCCTGCCGCCTGCAACAGATAATCCGCCACTGGCTCGCTAACCGCCACCTTGGCGCCCGCGTAATGCGCCTTTATATCCGCCAGAGCCTTATCCCAAGGTGCGAGCGAGGCTTCGAATGCCTCCTCATTCTTCCAATACATGGCGGCGTGGTTGGGGTCTTTGGCCGCGTAGGCGGCGGCCACGGCGCGGGCCACCGCCGGCATGGTTGCGGGGTTGTACCAAAGATGCGGATTGGGCGTGGAATCAGGCAAATGCCGCACGGCCTGAGCCGAGATGACCGTGGCTTTGGTACAAGCGAGCAGCTTGTCCGCCCAGCTATCATACCCCAGCCCATTGGCAACAATAACATCCGCCCCATGCAGCAGCCGGGCCACGTATGGGCTTAGCTCAAACTCATGCGGGTCGGCGTTGGGGTTGTCCTCGATGGCGCGCACCTGCACGTAAGGGCCGCCAATTTGCGCCATAACGTTGGCGTACTGGCTTTCTAGCCCCACGGCATGCAGCACGATCTGGCTTTTGGCCTGCGCCGCACTGGCGGCAAGCGCCAGAAGCATACCGAAAAGCAAATGCCGCATTAATACCGCTCCGCTGTTACGGGGCGGTGTTATATTATATCATATCAGAAAAGCAACCGGGTCAGCCGCAAAGCTCCTGCAGCATGGCGCGGCTCGTAATTTCGATTCGCCGGGCCGCCAGAAGGCGTATGGCACGGAGTTTTTGCAACTGGGCCAAGGTGCGCGAGACAGTCTCGATGGTCAGGCCGAGATAATCGGCAATATCCTGCCGCGTCATGGGCAGCTCCAAAACGCCAGCTTGCTTGTGTACTGAGATTTCCAGCAGAAAACCCGCCATGCGCTGGGCTGCGCCGCCACGGCCCAAAAGCTGGGCATGGGCCTGGGCGCGGGCCAGATGCTCCATCGCACAGCTATAGAGATATTGCACCTCCGGCTCCTCCGCGCCGCGGCGGCGGCAGGGAATAACCGTGCAATCCGTCACCGCCTCTGCCGTGAAGCGATAGGTGGCGCCGGGTTCGAAGCCGAACACATCACCGGGCTTATAGAAGGCATCGATATGGCGGCGGCCATCCTGGGAGAAGCGGCAGGTACGGACCAGGCCGCTGACGACACGGTAATAGCAAGTGGCATCGTCTCCCTCTTCGTACAACGTGCTGTCCTGGGAGAAATGCATGACCGGCTGGGCGCCAGGAAACGGAGCGAGCGGCACCCCCGCAACGGCTAAATTGCCTAAATGCACCTGACGATTTGCTGTGAGCATCTTCACTTCCCCTGTCGATGACAATGCCAGTGCTACTGGTTGGGGGAAGGACGCGCTATCCGTTTTGTTCCTACGTGGTTTCCCGTAGAAGCCCGGTCACGGCCTCAACCAGCGCGCCATCCATTATGGGCTTTTCCAGCAAAAGCCATATATCGGCCTCGGCCGCGCGCGCCCGGATGGCCGGAGTGGCAACGCTGGTGAGCATGATCGAAGGCGTTGAAAGATTCATGGCCCGCACCCGGCGCACAATCTCGAACCCATCCAGCCCAGGGAGGTGGCACGCCAGCACCAGACAGGCGGAATCAGGCAGCTTGGCATCAGCCAAAAGCGAGTCTCCACTGCTATGCAGTCTCACATTCAGCCCTTCCAGCCGCAGCGCGAAACCGAATGCGTCAAGCATCGCCTCGTCGTCATTCACCACCATTACTAGCGGTCCGTTATTGGCCATGCTTAGCCCCTCCACTCCCTCAAAGAGCGGGCTTAGCAGGAAAGGGGCTGGCGAGATTTGATCTAGGACAAATCCTGCACTGCGCGTTTGAGAATTTACGCTCCCTGACAGCGCAAATAACACTCCTTACACAAGCTCAGCGTGTGCCGGACGTCTCTCAAACACCCGGCGCGCGGCTGAGCAGAACCATGCGGACCAGCTCCGGCAGGCTGGATGCCCCCATCTTCGCCATAAGGTTGGCGCGGTGCACCTCCACGGTACGGGCGCTGATTTTAAGGTCATAGGCAATGCTTTTATTTGGCAGCCCGGCGATCAGCCCATCCAGCACTTCGCGCTCACGCGGCGTAAGGGCTTGCAGCTTGCTTTGCACCGCGCTCACCGCGCCGTTCTGTTCCGTATCGCGGGAAAAACGCTCGCAGGCCGCCTGGATGGCATCGAGAATCGTGGTGTCCGAAAATGGTTTCTCGATAAAATCGACAGCGCCTGCCTTCATTGCTTCCACCGCCAGCTGCACATCGCCATGCCCGGTCATGACAATAACAGGCAGGGCGATACGCCGCGCCGCCAGCTCGCGCTGCAGCTCCAGCCCGCTCATGCCGGGCATGCGCACATCAGTCAGCACACAGCCAGGCTGAAGGGCGGCGAGGGAGTCGAGAAAACTGGCGGCGGACTCGTAAAGCCGCACCGCCCGCCCCGAGGACGCCAGCAGAAAGGCAAGCGATTGCCGCACGGCTTCGTCGTCATCGATAACATGCACAACAGGATCAGCCATGGCCCGCCTCCGCCGCGCGTAAAGTGAAAGAAAAAATGGTACCCCCTTCGCGGTTTGGCTCTGCCCAGAGCTTGCCACCATGTGCCTCGATAATGGTGCGCGAGACGGACAGCCCCACCCCCATGCCATGCACCTTGGAGCTAACGAAGGGGCGGAAGAGCTGGCCGAGAATTTCAGGCGCGATGCCGCTGCCAGTGTCGGTAACACTTACCCGTACCTGCCCGCCCGGCCCATGCCCCGTGGTAATGGTCAGCTCGCGCCGCTCGCTCCCGGCCATGGCCTCCAGCGCATTACGGATAAGGTTGAGCAGCACCTGTTGCACCTGCACCTTATCGGCAATGACCAGCGGACAATTTGGATCAAACTCAAACGCCACGCGCACCGCGCTCTCACGCGCGCCTATAAGCGCCAGGGCGCTGGCTTCCTCAACCAGCTTGGCGAGACTCTCGGGCCGCCGCTCGGTCTCGCCCCTGGCAACAAACTCGCGCAAATGCCGGATGATCTGCCCCGCGCGCATGGCCTGTTCGGTGGCGCGCTCCACCCCATCGCGCAGCATGGCCGAGTCGGCCTGCATACCGCGCTCAAGCAACCGCCGGCAGCCGTTAAGGTAAGTGGCAACGGCGGTAAGCGGCTGGTTGAGCTCATGCGCCAGGGTGGAAGCCATCTCGCCCATCGCCGTAAAACGCGACATATGGGCCAGCTCCATCTGTAGCTCGTGCAGGCGGGCTTGGGTTTCCTGGCGCTCGGTCAGGTCACGCACAAAGCCGGTAAAGGCGCGGCGGGCGGAGTGGCGGGTCTCGCCGATATACAGCTCCATGGGGAAGGTGGAACCATCGCGGCGCAGGCCAATAACAACGCGCGACGAGCCGATAATGCGCTTCTCGCCCGTGGCAAGGTAACGGGCCAGGTAAGAATCGTGCTGCTCGCGATAGGGCGATGGCATGAGGAGGCTGACATTGTGCCCCTTCACCTCGGCGGCCTCGTACCCGAACAGCCTTTCCGCCGCGTTGCTGAATGATTCGATGATGCCCTGCGCGTCGATCACGACCATCGCATCCGGCACAGTGTCCAGAATGGATTGCAAATGCGCCTCGCGCTCCGCCAGCGCAACCCAGGCAGCACTATCATGCGCGGCGTTTATCTCGCTGTCGTTCCGCATTGCCCCACGCAGCTCTTATTATCAAACGCTTGTAACATGCGCTTTAGGCGCCCCGATTCCAAGGGGTAACCCGAAATTGTTACGGATTAAGATAAGCGAGGAAGTGGCGCTCTGCCCTGCGGAAGGCGAAAATAAGGACAAAGGAGATACAGAGATAGAGCAAAGCCGCCAGGGTGAATGCGTCGAACGGGTCGTAAGTTGCTGAATAAGCGTCGTTTGCCACTTTCAGCAGGTCCGGCACCGTGGCGGTGAAAGCAAGCGTGGTGGCATGCAGCATGAGGATGACCTCGTTGCTGTAAACCGGCAGGGCGCGGCGCAGGGCAGAGGGAATGATGATGCGCCGGTACATGGTGACGCGCGACATGCCCATGGCAAGGGCAGCATCCACCTCGCCATGCGAGGTTTCACGGATAGCGCCAGCGAAAATCTCGGTGGTATAGGCGCCAGTGTTCAGCAGGAAGGACAGAACCGTGCAGTTAAGGGCCTGACGGAAGAAATCATTCAGCAGCACATGCTGATGCACGAAATTAAGCTGGTAGAGGCCGGAATAGATGAGCAAAAGCTGCACATAAAGCGGCGTGCCGCGGAAGATGAAGGTAAATAGCCAGACGGGGAAACGGATAACCGCACTGCGCGCATTACGGGCAATGGCCAGCGGCAGGGCCAGGCAGAAGCCCATGCCGCAGGACAGCACGAGCAGCCACAATGTCATGGCCACGCCGGAGATATGGTAGCCATCCCAGCACAGATAAGCGAGGCCGTATTGCTTGATGATGTCGATCATAACACCGCCCGCCGCACGCCGATGGCGTATTTGCGCTCCAGCAGCATAAGCACGCCGTTGGAAATGATGGTAAGCACGAGATAAACGGCCCCCGCGAGGCAGATGAAGAAGAAGCTGCGATATGTCGCCTCGCCAGCCGCCTGAGCGGCCTTAATTACATCCGACAGGCCGATGATAGACACCAGCGCTGTGGCTTTGAGGATGACCTGCCAGTTATTGCCCAGGCCCGGCAGGGCATGGCGCATCATTTGTGGGAACAGAACGCGGCGGAAAACGAGGCCGGGGCGCATGCCGAAGGCACGCGCGGCTTCCAGCTGCCCCTTTGGCACGGCAAGGAAGGCGCCGCGGAAGGTCTCGGTGAAATAAGCCCCGTAGATGAAGCCGAGCGTGATGGTGCCGGAGGTGAACGGGTCTAGCTGAAGCCCAAAACTATAGGTGCTTTGCAGGCTATTCAGCCAGTCGGTAACATCGTTCACCCATATCTGGAGCGAGTAAAAGATGAGCAGCATCAGCACCAGATCGGGCACGCCGCGGATAATGGTGGTGTAGATTGTGGCCACACTCTTGAAGATGCGATTTTTGGATAGCTTGGCCGTGGCACCGAGCAAACCAAGCAGAAAAGAAACAAGAAGGGAGAGGAGCGAAAGCTCGATCGTCGTGACCGTACCCGACAATAATTGCGGCCCATAGCCTGCGAGATCGAACATGGCGCCTCCTTAAAGACCGCCGGCCCCGCGGAAACGGGGCCGGCGCGGGGATTAGTTCATGGAATTCTTGGACGGAGCGCCATACACATCGAAGTTAAAGTATTTCGCCTCGATCTTCTGATAGATGCCCTTCTTGTGGATTTCAGCAATGGCCCAGTTGATCTTCTTCAGCAATTCCGGGTCATCCTTGCGCACGCCAATGGCAATGTAAGAGCCGAGAACATGCTTCGGGTCGTAGGTCACATCGCCGCCAAACTCGAAATTGGCGCCGCGCGGGGTTTTGAGGAAGCCGTAATCAGCCTCCACCGAGTCCTGCAGCGAAGCATCGAGGCGGCCGGAGAGCAGATCGGCATAAACCTGATCCTGGCCGGGGTAGGAGACAACCTTCACACCCTCTGGCGCCCAGTAGGTTTTGGCGTAGCTCTCCTGAATGGTGCCAGCCTCAACCCCCACCGTCTTACCTTTCAGGCTCGCCGCCGTCGGCGTCAGGCCCGAGCCTTTTTTCACGATCAGGGCCGTCGGCTCGTTATACATTTCAGAGGAGAAGGCGATCTGCTTCTGGCGCTCGGGCGTTACCGTCATGGAGGACAGAATGGCGTCGAACTTGCGGGCCTGGAGGGCGGGGATAATGCCATCGAAGCTCTGCGAGATGAACACGCACTTGGTCGCCAGCTCGGCGCAGATGGCCTTGCCGAGATCAATGTCGAACCCCTGGAAGGCCCCGGATGGCGACAGGCTCTCGAATGGCGGATAGGTGGCATCCACGCCGAAGCGCAGCTCGTGCATCTGCTTGGCGTTGGCCGCCAGCGGGGCCGACGCTACGCCCAGCACGCACATGGCGGTAAGAACGGAACGGAAGACTTTTTTCATTTGTGACTCCCAAGATGTAAGCTTCGCATCGATGCGCCTGCCGCAGGGATGCCCGGGCCAAGATTAACCAATTTGTCATGCGGCGCAACGGTCTCTGTGGGGAGCGCCTTGAATTCTGACAGACTTCCAACAAAACAGCCACATTCCGCCAGATCTTCAACAAAAAAACCCACCCCGGCGCCCACTTTATGTATGAGCTGGGATGGGCTTTTTGGAAAGCCTGATTGGCTGTGCGGGGAGAATCCCGCACAATGAGGCCCTTAGCTTCGCAGTGCTGCCGGTGCCGCGGCGATGGCTTTGTCGATCATCGCGGCATCGGCCTGGGGGCCGAAGTTTTCCGCCAGCACGGCGGTAGAGGCGGCTGTGGCGACATCGATGGCGGTGGCGCGGATTTCGGCCAGGGCTGAGGCTTCCGCCGCCGCGATCCGCTCGATGGCCATATGCTCACGGCGCTTAGCCGAGGCCTCGGCTTCGGCGGCCAGAGCGGCGGCCAGCGAAGCAGCCTCCACATGGGCGGTTTCCAGTATGGCCTTGGCATCCGCTTCCGCCTGGGCCTGACGGGCCTTGGCGTCGGCCAGCATGGCCTCGGCTTCGGCCTTCAGCGCTGCGGCTTCCGCCAGAGCCGCGCTAACGCTCGCGGTGCGGGCGTCGAGCAGCGCGGCAATGGCGCGCGCAATCTGGCGCCCCGCGACAAGGGCGAAGATGACGACCGCGATGAAGACCCAGAACGCGCCGTGAAGGTAAAACGCCTCGCCGGAGAGAGCCTGATATTCCATGTTATGCCACTTTCCGTGCCGCCAGAGCGGCATCGAGCCGGGGGGCGAGCTGATCCTCGGCCGGCGGAGCGCCGGTGAGCTTCAGCAGAATGGTGTTGGCGGCCTCGGCCGCGACGGGCCGGATAGCGGCAAGTGCCGCCGCCCGTGCCGTGGCGATTTGCGCTTCCGCCGCTTCCAGCTTGGCCTCCAGCGCGGCCGCCAGTGTGGCGGCCTCGGCGGCGGCTTTGGCCTTGGCGTCGTTCACGGCCTTTGCCACCTCGGCCTGCGCCACGGCGCGGGCCTGGGCGATGGTGGCATTGAGCGCGGCGACGGCGTCATCAGCCTCTTTCTTGGCCTGACGGGCAGCGGCAAGGTCGGCGGCAATAACCGCGGCGCGGCTTTCCAACACCTTGCCAACCTGCGGCAAACCCCAGCGCGACAGCAGCAGATACAGCACCACGAGGATAACCGCCATCCAGCCCACCTGATCCAAGGTGAGCGGATTCTGGAAATCCATCTGCGGCATGGTATCCGCGAAAGCCGCGGAGGGCGCCAAGGCCAGCAGGATTGCGGTGCTAAGCCGGCGCATCAGGTGAACAGGATGACCAGCGCGATGACCAGCGCGTAGAGCGCGACCGCTTCCGTCAGCGCGAAGCCGAGCAGCACGTCCTTGAACATGGCGTCGCGCGCGGCGGGGTTACGGCCCACGGCGGAAACAAAGGCGCCGAACAGGTTACCAATACCAACGCCGGCACCGGCGACGCCGATTGTGGCGAGGCCACCGCCAATATCCTTCGCGAGCAGAGCGGCAGACTGGGGATCCATATAATTTTCCTTTCCGAGAAACTTTTTGAGTGGAGTCTTAATGCATGCGCACGGCATCATGCCTAGTGCATGTGAACCGCATCGTGCAGGTACAGGCAGGTGAGGATGGCAAACACGTAGGCTTGCAGCCCCGCCACCAGCAGTTCCAGCGCTGCCAGCGCCACGTTCAGGCCCAGCGGCACCACAGAGGCAAAGGCGCCTACAACGCCCAGCGAAGCCGTGAGCAGCAGCATGAAGCCGGCGAACACCTCCCACATCACATGCCCCGCCGTCATGTTGGCGAAAAGACGCACAGAGAGGGAAACAGGACGCGAGAGGTAGGAAATGATCTCGATGGGCACCAGCAACGGCAGGAGCCAGCCGGGAACGCCGGAAGGCACGAAGAACTTAAAGAACCTGAACCCGTGCGTATAAAACCCGACACCCGTGGAGAACACGAATACGAACAAGGCCAGCGCAAGCGTAACGGCGATGTGCGAGGTGAAGGCGAAGAAATAGGGGAACAGCCCGATAAGGTTGCCGATCAGGATGAAGGCGAAAATGGTGAACACCAGAGGGAAGAAGCGCAAACCCTCCTCGCCGATCGTATCCACGCACATATTCCGCACAAATTCATACAGCAGCTCGACCAGGGACTGCATGCGGCCGGGCACCAGGGCGCGGGCCTGCAGGCCGAGCGCGAAAATGCCAACAATAACGACGGCGGCGGCCAGCATGGCCTCGTTCGAATTGGTGAAGTGCAGCGCGCGGCCAAGCTGGCCCAAGCCCGTGGTCAGGCCGAATTGTCCCAGCGCATCGATCGAGGGTGCCGCCATGTCTATCCCGTCCAACCACCTGTTTGCGGCGCGTTTCCACGCCTGAATTACTTCAACCGTCCCTTGCGGGCCGGCTACTCGCTTTTGCCGGCGGCCCGCAGCAGATTGCGGATACCGGCAGCCATTCCAACCGGGACCATGACGATCATCAGCCAGGGGCTCGTATGGAAGAGCTTATCCAGCCCCCAGCCGATTACCACAGCGATGACCATCGCGGCCACCATTTCCACGCCAAGGCGCATGGCCAGCTCAATCGCCCTGCGCGCGGAACTGGCCTGCTTGGCCTCCGATTCGCGCGCAGGCCCCTGGGCCGCGTCCTCTGCCGCCTGCAGCCGCTGCTCAAATGCCTTTTTATCCGGGCCTTCGCTCATGCACCTGCTTCCACGGCCTTACGGCCGCCTAGACGATGGCGCGGTTGCTACCTATGCCCCCTCACCCTGTCAAGAATGTCGGACATTATATTGTTACAAGCGGTCCAGAACAGCGGCTGTTGACGCGGTTACGGATAAGACTCCACTTATATTGCGAGTCTGAACCCGAGGATCTGCCTTGCCCGTGGAAATGCCGTGCGAATTGCCGCTCGACCAGATATTGCTCGGCGATGCCGGGGCGATGCTGCGCATGCTGCCCGACGCCTCGGTCAACTGCGTGTTCGCCGACCCGCCCTATAACCTGCAACTGCGCGGCGAGCTGCGCCGGCCAGATGACAGCCTGGTGGACGGGGTGGATGAGGATTGGGACCGGTTTACCGATTTTGCCGCCTACGACGCCTTTACCCGCGACTGGCTGGGGGAATGTTACCGGATTCTACAGAAAGACGGGACCATCTGGGTCATCGGCTCCTACCATAATATCTTCCGCATCGGCGCAATGATGCAGGATATGGGCTTCTGGATCCTGAATGACGTGATCTGGCGTAAGACCAACCCCATGCCCAATTTCCGCGGCCGGCGCTTCACCAACGCGCACGAGACCATGATCTGGGCCGCCAAAAGCCCGCAAAGCCGTTACAAGTTCAACTACCAGGCCATGAAGACGCTGAATGACGACGTGCAGATGCGCTCGGACTGGACCCTGCCGCTATGCACCGGCGGCGAGCGGCTGAAGAATGCCCACGGGCTGAAGCTGCACCCCACGCAAAAGCCGGAGGCACTGCTGCACCGTGTCATCATGGCCGCCACCGCGCCGGGGGATGTGATTGTGGACCCGTTTCTGGGCACCGGCACCACGGCGGCGGTGGCCAAGCGGCTGCACCGGCACTTCATCGGCATAGAGCGTCACCCAGCCTATGTGGAAGCGGCCTGGGGGCGGCTGAAGGCCGAGGCGCGCGCGCCCAAAACGGCCGTGGTGGCCCCGCCCGCCGGGCGTGAGGCGCCGCGCATCGCCTTTGGCAGCTTTGTGGAGCGGGGCATTATTCCGCCCGGCACGCAGGTTATGGACAAGCAGCGCCGCGTGGCCGCCGAGGTAACGGCAGAAGGAGGGCTGGTCTCCGGTCCGCATCGCGGCTCCATCCACCAGGTAGGCGCAGCGGTGCAAAACGCGCCAAGCTGCAATGGGTGGACCTTCTGGCATTTTGAACGCGCCGGCGCGCTGGTGCCGCTAGAT
>JAKBCX010000015.1:10690-12530 GCA_021807465.1 Pseudomonadota bacterium
GCCTTAAACGGCAGGCGGGCTACAGCCCCCCAGCAATCTGGGTAAAGCTGGACAAAACATGCGTACTGGCCGCGCTCACCGCGCCAACCGAGGCAATCGCAACCAGCATCGCGACCATGGCATATTCCAGTGACGACACGGCACGCTGGCCAAGCTGCGCATGCAGGATTTTTCCAAGATTACGCGCCAGCATCATTCAGCTCCCCTTGGTGGAAACGCGGCCGCCCTAACAAAAACCGCAACGCATCCAGGAATCACATAATTTAATTGCTGTTAGCTTAACCCATTGGGCGCGCGCCTTTTACCCGCCTCAAGCGTTTGTGATTTCACAAAAACGTTAACAGGATTGTTAGCCGCGCCAGTGCCCGCGCCTATACTTGGGCCAATACGCCCGCCACCGCCGTTTCCACGCTTAACGCGGGTGCAAGGCGCAACCGCCCGGGCGGGTTGTTAAGCGCCTGCAGCGCCGCTTTAACGGCTTCCTTCAAGGGGGCAGGGCCGGCGGCATAAAAATCGGCGGCTTGCAGCCTAGCCAGCTCGGTCTGCAGCGCTGCGGCCTCTCCGGCCGGCACCAGCGCCACGGTAAGCTGCGGCAAGGCGCCGCGCAGGGGGGCCAGGCGGCGCTCGAAAAATGGCCGATCGGAGTGCGCGGCCTCGAGGATGCAATGCACGCGGATACGGTCGCGCATAACGGCAAGCTGAGACAGCATGGCAAGCACGGGTGCCACACCCGCGCCGCCGCCCAACAGGCAGCGTGGGCGGGGACTTTTTTCGTCGAGGATGAAATCACCCAACGGGCCACGAAGCTGCAATTTTGTGCCCTGGCGGGCGGCGGCCAGCCCAGCGGCCCATTCAACATCCGCCTGCGGGGGGAGCAGGAATTCCAGCGCCCCATCCTCGTTGGGCGCATTGGCCATGCAGAGCGGCAGCCACGTATCCGTGCCGGGCAGGCGCAGCTCCATATACTGGCCCGCGGCAAAATCGGCTTCGGCGCCAAACGCTCCTTCGGGGCACAGATGCAAGGTAAGGCTGGTCCAGCCTTCCGGCGAAGTGGCTATGGCGCCCAGCGTGGCATGGCGTTCGGGCACTTGGCGGCGGCCAATCTGCGCATCGCGGCAGGGCAGCGCCACCACCAAATCCTCCAGCGGGCGGCAGCGGCACAGCAGCACGCCGCCGGGGCCGGGGGGCAATTTGGCCTCGTGCGGGGCAAGCTCATAAGCGCCGGAAAGCACATGGGCATGGCAGGTACCGCACCGCCCATGGCGGCACACGCAAGGCAGGTAATAGCCAGCCTCCTCCGCCGCATCCAGCACGCTTATGGCGCCTGGGCAGGGAAAGGTCAGTCTTATGCCGTCTCGCGTGATTGCGGCAATTTCTGGCATGAGCACCCTTACGCAAATAAGCCGATTCGATTGCCCTTGGGCAACGCGCAGGTCAAGACCGCGCGGTGCAGGCCAGAAGCGCAACATCGGCAGCCCCTTCCGCGCCACGGCATTTTTTGTCACACTCGTCAGCATCATGCGATTGCACGCTTCCTGTGCCGCCCGCGCCAACGCGCGAGGGGGCGATGCCATTTTGCTGCTGGGGCCTTCCGGCAGCGGCAAGTCTGACTTGCTGCTGCGCCTGTTGCGGCACGGTTTTACGCTGGTGGCAGATGACCAGGTGATTATTGAAAACGGGCTGGCACGCGCGCCAGATGCGCTGGCGGGGCTGCTGGAAGTGCGCGGGCTGGGCATATTCCGCCTGCCATATATGCAAACCGCAACCATACGGCTTGCCGCCCAGATGGCGCGCGAGACCGAACGCCTGCCCCAGCCGCGCCGGCACGAGGCACTGGGTG
>JAKBCX010000344.1 GCA_021807465.1 Pseudomonadota bacterium
CGATTGTGGAAAGGGCGAGGTAGGAGCCGAACAGGTCGATGACGAGTCCGAGGCCCAGCCATTGAGATCCGGCGAAGGCGGCGATCATCGGCAGGCCGACGAAGGAGGTGTTGGCCCAGCCTGTGGTGAGCATGAGGGCGCCGGCGCGTTGCCGCGTCCAGCCAGCGGTGCGGGTGAGGAAGGTGAAGAAGCCGATGCCGATGAGTGCGCCGAGCCAGGGTGTGCTGGCCGCAAACCACCAGCCATCGCTGAGCTGGAGGTTATGGATACTGTCCAGAGCCGCAGCCGGCAGGGCCACATTGATGACCCAGCCGCCGAGGGTTTTATGGGCATTGTCCGGCAGGCGGCCAGAAAGGCGCAGCGCCACGCCGATGCCCAGGCACATGAAAATTAAGCCAATATCCTGCACCCGCGCCCCAGCCCCCTGAACAAGATTGCAAAGTTATTTAGCCGCCGCATTTTTTGCAAAAAAGGCGGTGCTTTCCTATATCCGCTGGTTTGGTGCAGAGAGACGAGGCTGGTTCAAATTGCCTGCCCTACCGGCTGAGCAGCGCCTCGGCGCAGGCGTCCAGAATTGCCGCGCAGTCTATCTCGTATTCATGGTACAGGCTGGCAATGTCGCCGGATTGGCCGAAGCGGTCTGGCCCCAGCGCCATTACGCGCTGGCCGCGCACGGCGCCGAGCCAGGCATGGGCCGCCGGGTGGCCGTCCAGCACCGGTACAAGGGCCGCGCCTGGCGCAAGCGGGGCCAGAAGGGTTTCGATATGCGAGCTAGCTTGCGCCCCTTGCCGCCGCGCCCGCTGCGCCGCGCGCCAGCCCGCGTATAGGCGGTTGGGGCTGGTTATGGCCAGCAGTCCGGCCTCGGGCACATCTTCACGCAGCATGGCGAAGGCTTTTTCGGCCTCGCCCGCCAGCGCGCCCTGGTAGGCTATGGCGATGCCCGCCCCCTGCGCTGGCTCATGCACCCAATGCGCGCCCGCAATTACATGCGCGGCGTTCAGCTTGCGCTCGGGCTGTGGCAGGGCAAGATTGGAAAGGCGTAGCCATACGGCGGAGCCATCGGGCTTTTGCATATGCTCGAAGGCGTGGCGCATTAAAATCGCCAGCTCGTCGCAATAGGCAGGCTCGAAGCTCTCCAGCTTGTCTTGCACAATGGCCAGAAGCGGTGTGTTGGTGGCCTGGTGCTGCCCGCCCTCGCGCGAGAGGGTGATGCCGGAGGGGGTGGAGACGAGCAGGAAGCGCGCATCCTGGTAGCAGGCGTAAGACAGCGCATCATGCCCGCGATTCACGAACGGGTCGTACACCGTGCCCACGGGCAGCAGCCGCGCGCCGTATAAATCATGCGCCAAACCCGCTGCGCCCAGCAGCAGAAATAAATTCTGCTCGGCAATGCCAAGCTCTATGTGCTGGCCCGCGGGTGTGGTGCCCCAGCGGTGGGCGCTGGCAATCTTGCCAGAGCGGAATATGTCCTCGCGCTCCTGCCGCTCGAACACGCCGCGGCGGTTGATCCAGGGGCCGAGATTGGTGGAGACGGCAACATCCGGGCTGGTGGTGACGATGTGGCGGGAAAGCTCCGCGCTCTCCCCTTGTGCCCGGCCGATTTCGGAGAGGATTTCGCCAAACCCGGCCTGCGTGCTCATGCGCCTGCCGGTAATGCGCGGTTGCGGCAAGGCGGTGGGGATGGGCACGCAGGCGGCGGGCAAATGCCGGCCGGTGGGAGAGAGCGGCGTGGCATAGGGCGCGGCCTTGATGAAGCGTGCCACGGCGGGCTGGTGTGCCAGTCCCTCCAGCGCATCCCATTCATGCCCCGGCCGGATGTTGTGGCGGGTACGGAAGGAGTCCATTTGCTCCAGCGTCATCATGCCGGCGTGGTTGTCCTTATGCCCGGCAAAAGGCAGGCCGTTGCCCTTTATGGTGTAGGCCAGGAACAGGGTTGGCTGGTCGGATTGCGCGGCGGTGGAAAATGTTTCCGTCAGCACGCCGAGATCATGTCCGGCGAGGTTTGTCATAAGCCCCGCCAGCGCGTCATCGGAAAGCGGGTCGATAATGGCGCGCACACCGCGGCTGCGGTGCATGTCGCGCAGCAGCGCCTCGCGCCATGCCGCGCCGCCCTGGAAGGTAAGGGCGGAGTAGGTGGAGTTGGGGCATTCATCAATCCAGCCGCGCAGGCTGTACCCGCCGGGCCGGGCGAAAGCCTCCTGCAATTTGCGGCCATATTTCAGCGTGACCACTTTCCAGCCCATGTCGCGGAACAGGCCCTCGAACCGGCCGAACAGCCGGTCTGGCATTACATTGTCCAGGCTCTGGCGGTTGTAATCCACCACCCACCACACATCGCGCACGTCGTGCTTCCAGCCCTCCAGCAGGGCTTCGTAGATATTGCCTTCGTCCAGCTCGGCATCGCCCGCGATGGCGATGTTGCGTGCCCGCGCCAAGCCGGGCGCGGCAAGGGCGTGGGTCTCCACATAATCCTGAATGAGCGCGGAGAAGCTGGTGAGCGCGATGCCGAGGCCAACCGATCCGGTTGAGAAATCGATTTCCGTGCCGTCCTTGGCGCGGGAAGGATAGGCCTGGGCGCCGCCGAACTGGCGGAAGTTTTGCAAATTTTCGAGGCTTTGCCGGCCAAGAAGATAATTGATGGCGTGCAGCACCGGCCCGGCATGGGGTTTTACCGCCACGCGGTCCTGCGGGCGCAGCGCGTCGAAATACAAGGCCGCCATGATGCTGGCGACCGAGGCGCAAGACGCCTGGTGCCCGCCCACCTTCATGCCGTCGGGGTTGGGGTGGATATGGTTGGCGTGGTGGATTGTCCAAGAGGCAAGCCAAAGCAGCTTGCGCTCGATTTCCGCCAAGAGTTCCAGTTTCCCCA
>JAKBCX010000345.1 GCA_021807465.1 Pseudomonadota bacterium
GGGGGCGGACCGGGCGGGCGCTCGCGGGCCGGAATGATCGTATCGATCATGCTCTTCGGCTCGGGCTTGCGCAGCTCGGGGAATTTGGCCAAGGCAGACAAGGCCGTGGCGGCCAGATGCCGGCAGCCGCGCTCGCCGCAGGAGCATTCACGCTCGGCAAAAGAAATGCGGCTACCCTTCTTCTCGGGCGTGATGGTGCAGGTGCGGCGCGTGCCATCCATGTCTTCCACCACGCCGTCTATCGTGTCGCCTTGCAGCGATACATCTTTCACGAAACCCAGGGCGATGACACTCTGCGCCCTGCGGAGCACCGTGGCGTCGAAAACCCGGTCAAAATCCTCGGCGGAAAACGGCACCGGCATAGTCTTTACTCGCTCCTTAACTCGTCCGGGCCGCGCCCGCGTCACTCCCCGGATGGCCGGGCCAACGGGTGTAATACCCTATTCACGCCAAAAGGCGAGAGGAAATAGATGATTTTTCGCCTGCGTTACGGCGCTACTTCAACAGCGCCGTAAACCCGTTGGTCAGCGGGTAGCGCCTGTCGCGCCCAAAAGCGCGGGAGGTGATCTTCACCCCCGGCGGGGCCTGGCGGCGCTTATATTCCGCGCGGTCCAGCAGCTTCTGCACCCGCAGCACGGTGGGCCTGTCGAACCCCGCCGCCACAATCTCATCGGGCGATTTCTCACCCTCGATCAGATGCTCCAATATCGCATCCAGCACCTCGTAAGGCGGCAGGCTATCCTGGTCCGTCTGGTTGGGGCGCAGTTCCGCGCTGGGCGGCTTGATGATAATGCGCTCCGGCATGGCCGGGCCGGGCTTGGTAAGCGCGCCCGCCGGGTGGTGCGCGTTGCGCCAGCGCGAGAGGGCGAAAACGGTCATCTTGTAGATGTCCTTCAGCACGGAATACCCGCCGCACATATCGCCATACAGCGTGGCATACCCCACCGACATTTCAGACTTATTGCCCGTGGTCAGCAGCATCGGCCCGAATTTGTTGGACAAAGCCATGAGGATAAGCCCGCGCGAACGGGACTGGATGTTTTCTTCCGTAATATCCGGTGCGCGGTTGCCAAAAGCCGGGGCCAGCGCCTCGGCAAAGGCCTGCATAGGACCGGAAATGGGGATGGTCTCATACGGAATCCCCAGCATTTGGGCGCAGGACGCCGCATCCTCCAGCGAATCCTCCGAGGTATAGGGGCTGGGCAGCATTACCGCGCGCACGCGCTCAGGCCCCAGCGCATCGGCAGCCACGGCGGCGGAAATAGCGGAGTCGATGCCTCCAGAAAGCCCCAGCACCACGCCGGGAAAGCCGTTTTTGTTCACATAATCGCGCAGGCCCCACATCATGGCCTGGTAGATCAGCTCCAGCCGCTCCGGTTCCGGCGGCAAAGGCTGCGGCGCGCAACGCAGCCCGGTTTCCGTACGGGTCCAGGTGGTCAGCGTCACCGCCTCCTGGAAATAGGGCATCTGCACGGCAAGCGTGCGGTCGGCATTCAGCACGAAGGAGGCACCGTCGAACACCACCTCATCCTGCCCGCACACCATGGCGGCGAACATATAAGGCAGGCCGGTCTCCACCACGCGCTGCACGGCCAGAGTCACGCGGCGGTTCTGCTTGCCATCCTCAAAAGGCGAACCATTGATGGAAAGCAGCATTTCCGCGCCCGTCTCGGCCAGGGTCTCGGACACACAGGGCAGCCACCAATCCTCGCAGATCATCAGCCCGATGCGGAAACCCCGGAACACAACCGGCCCAGGCGCCGGGCCGGGCTGGAACACGCGCTTCTCGTCAAACACGCCGTAATTGGGCAGTTCCACCTTGGCCCGCCGTGCGGTAATCTTGCCGCCTTCCAGCAGAAACGCGGCATTATGCAGCGCCTCGCCATTGCGCCAGGGCAGGCCTACAATCACCCCCGGCCCGCCATCCGCCGTATCCTTCGCCAATTCCTCCGCCGCCGCCTCGCAGGCCGCGACAAAAGCGGGCTTCAACACCAAATCTTCCGGCGGATAGCCCGCGATGGAGAGTTCCGGCGTGACCACCAGATCAGCGCCCAGCGCCGCCCCCTTGGCCCGCGCGGCGCGGATGGCGGCCACGTTCTTGTCAATGGCGCCGAGATGCAGGTTCATCTGCGCGATGGCGATTTTGAGGGTATCAGTCATGCAGGCTCATCGTCATTAGAGACTATACAGCGTCACCGCGAGCGTAGCGTGGCGGTGACGCAAAAGACTTGGGCCACGGCCATGAAGCCGTTTCCCGTGGAAAGCCGCGTCAACCACGCTGCCCCCGCAGCAAAAACTCACGCCCGATCTTCACCCGCGGCGTGCCGTCATAGGCAATAATATCCGCCGTGGCGTAGGTCTCGCTCCAGATTTCAGGGATAAAACTCCCCGTCCCCACCACATCAATCGGCGCCCCGGCATCGGCCATCACCGAGCATTTTTCCATGCCAAAGCCAGAGGACGCGACAATCCGCACCGCGCCGAACCCGGCCTCGTCCAGCGCCTCGCGCATACGCCAGATGGCGGCGGCGGACACGCCGGTGCCGATGAGGTAGCGCAGCTCGCTCTGGCTGCGGTAGCGGCGCAAAGCGGTGGGGGCATGGCGCTCCAGCACGGCGTAGCTTTCCTGCGGGTCCAACCCTTCCAAAAACCGCCCGCCATGCGTGTCCAGCCGCACGGCCAAGCGCCCGGCCTGCGCCATATCCTGAAAGCGGCGGCAAACTTCCAGCGCGTCCGTCACCTCGCGGCCGAAATAATCCACCAGCACGGTCAAATCGTCATGCGGGAAGCGTTCCACGAACATTTCCGCCGCGCGCAACGTGGAACCAGCATAGCCAATCAGCGCATGGGGCATGGTGCCGT
>JAKBCX010000346.1 GCA_021807465.1 Pseudomonadota bacterium
GGCGCGGCGCGGCTATTTGGTTAGCCTGTGTGGCGGGATGTTCGTTGACTGACAAGACCCGCCAGCCCCGCACATTACGTTCAATTTGGGTGAGCGAAATATTATCGATTTGCAGGCACAAAGCCTGATGCGGGGTAAGGCCCAGCGCATAGGCGCAGGCGGCGCGTATGGCGCCGCCATGGCTGACAATAACGGTATCCTTGCCCTCGGCGCCATCCAGCAGCGCCTCCAGCCCCGCCCCCACGCGGGCGATAAGGTGGGCAAAGCTCTCGCCGCCGGGCGGGGTTTCCGCGGCATGAATCGGCCAGAACGGGTGGCGCTCTTCCTCCTGCCTTGTCTCGAAGCTCGTCATCGGCAGGCCTTGCAGCGTGCCGAAATCCTGTTCGATGAAGGCGGGGTCGATAAGCGGCGTTTGCGCCGGATAACCCGCGCGGAACAAAGCCTGGGCGGTAAGCTGCGTGCGCGAAAGCGGGGTGCAGACCAGCCGGGCCGGGCGCGGCAGGCGCGCGGCCAGGGCCGCGTAGCGTGCCCCTTGGGCGGCCATGGTGTCGTCGCAAACAGGCACATCCGCCGTGCCATACAGGGTAGAGAGGGCGCTTTTCTGCACCAGCGCGTGGCGGATCAACCAAAATCTATGCATTTTACTCCCCGATGCTGATCAGCACGCCCTGGCGGCGGGCGCGGCGGAATTCACCCGCGAAAATGGCGATGGCGGCGAGCATCCAGCCGGTATTGAGCAGGCAGGCCAGGCCAAGCTGCCTCCAATGCGGCGCCTGGCCCGAGAGCGCGGCGCGCAATCCTTCAAAAATGTAACTCGCCGGCAGGATATGCGCGAAAGGCTGGAGCCAGACGGGCAAAGCCGCCATGGGGTAGTAAACGCAGGCCAGCGGCGTAATGCCGAAGGCGAGCGTCCAGGCCAATGCCTCGGCCCCCGCGCCGTAGCGGAACAGCAGCGAGACAATGCCGAGCGCCAGCCACCAGCCCATGATGAGAAGATTGGCGAAGAAGAGCAGCATAATGGGGCCGGGCGCGAAAATATCATAGTAATAGAGCAGGTAGGCGATGATTGTGGCAGGAAGCAGGCCAAGCACGGTGCGGATGACCGAAACCGCCAGCAGCGCGCCGATAAGCTCCGCCGGGCGCAGCGGGCTGACGAATAAATGCCCCAGATTGCGCGACCAGATTTCTTCCAGAAACCCGGTGGTGACGCCCATTTGCGCGCGCAGCACAATCTCCCACAGCAGCACGCCGCCAATAAGCGCGCCCGCCGCCACCAGGCCGGGCGCCGCATGGGCGCGGGTGATATAGACAGAGGTAAAGCCCCAGATCAGCAATTCCAGCGTCGGCCAATAGGCGATTTCCACCAAACGCGGCCAGGAGCGCCGGTACATGCAAAGATGCCGGTAAATAAGCCCCCAGATACGGCGCGCGCTCATAATTCCCCACTCCGGGCGATGTGCAAAAATACTTGCTCCATATCCTCGCGCCCATAGCGGGCAATCAGCGCGTCCGGCGCGCCGCGGTCCGCAATGCGGCCGGTTTTCATCATCAGTACCTCGTCACACAGCCGCTCCACCTCGGCCATGTTGTGCGAGGCCAGCAGGATGGAGGCGCCAGTCTCGCGCTTATACTCTTCCAGCACGGTGCGGACGTAATCGCCCGTATCCGGGTCCAGGCTGGCGGTGGGTTCGTCCAGCAGCAGCAATTCCGGCCGGTTGATGAGCGATTTGGCGAGCGCCACACGGGTTTTCTGCCCGGCGGAAAGTTCGCCCGCCGCGCGGTTAAGCAGGGCGGTAAGGTTGAACCGCTCCGCCAACTCGCCAATACGGGCCTTAAGGCGCGGCACGCTGTAAAGATGCCCATAGACCTGCAAATTCTCCCGCACCGTAAGCCGCGCGGGCAGGGCAATGTAGGGCGAGGAAAAATTCATCCGCTGCAAGGCAGGGAAACGGTTCCGCGCCATGTCATGCCCCAACACATGGATGCGCCCCGCTGTGGGGGTAAGCAGGCCGAGCAGGAGCGAGATGGTGGTGGTCTTGCCCGCGCCATTGCCGCCCAGCAGGCCCAGCGTCTGGCCCGGCGCCAGGGTGAAGGAAATATCATCCACCGCCAGCGTATGGGTGTAGCGCTTAGTGAGATTCTCGGCCCGTATCACGTCCATGCGCCTATTTGGGCAATTTTGCCGCGTTGCGCTATGTCTGCGGGGTGAAACCGCTCGCCCTGTATATTCATTGGCCCTTCTGCCTCGCCAAATGCCCGTATTGCGACTTCAACTCCCATGTACGGGAGCGGATTCCGCAGGCTGAGATGCTGGCCGCCTTGCGTGCCGAGCTGGCCTGGGAGGCTGAGCGGCTGGGGGCGCGGCGGCTCGGCTCCATCTTTTTTGGCGGCGGCACGCCGAGCCTGATGGAGCCTGAGAGCGCGGCGGCGCTGATTGACGATGCCTCGCGGTTTTTCAACCCGGCACCGGATATTGAAATTACGCTGGAAGCAAACCCCACCAGCATCGAGGCCGGGAAGTTTGCCGCGTACCGGCAGGCGGGGGTGAACCGTGTGTCCATCGGGGTGCAGAGCTTTGACCCGGCGGCGTTGAAATTTTTGGGGCGGCAACATTCGGCGGATCAGGCCAGGGATGCCATTCAACTGGCAAAATCTATCTTTCCACGCTTATCGTTCGATTTGATTTATGCATTGCCGGGACAGAACGAAGATGCCTGGCGGGCGGAACTGAGTTTTGCCCTTGGCCTGGCGGCGGACCATCTCTCGCTCTACCAGCTTACCATTGAGGAAGGCACGAAATTCGCCACGCTGTACGGGAGGGGGGATTTTGCCCTGCCGGATGAGGAACTGGGGGCGCGG
>JAKBCX010000347.1 GCA_021807465.1 Pseudomonadota bacterium
GCAAGCAAGACGCTTTTGATGCCGAAGGCCATGGTAAGGCCGCCAAACATAAATATAAGCGCCAGATTGAGCAGATATACGCTCATGCGTTCACGCTTGTGGCGGCGCGGCGTATCGAAGGGAAGGCGGTAGAGCAAAACGAAAACGATGGGAGGCAGAAACAAATGCACCAGAAGCGGATGGTGAGAGAGGCGGTAGAGCATCTTTTGCACGCGTGGCATGGCCTGATACTCTGCCAGCGTCGCGCAATCTGAGAAAAAATCGGCGGCGATTCCGCGGCTGTCGAGATTGTTCCAGCTTTGATGATGCCGGGCGTGAAGCCTGCGCCAATACAGGAAGGGCGTGAAAGTGACGAGGCTGCAAACATTGCCGAAAATGATGTTGAGGCGGCGGGACCGGAAAAATGAGTTATGGCCGCAATCGTGCTGCAGCATGAAAATACGGACGATCAACCCGCTGGCTGGAACTGCCAACGCCAAACTTATCCATACGGAGATACGCAGGCTGAGATACATCGCCACCATGCACGCGATATATAGCCCGAATGTTGATATGGCTTGCTGCAAGGCGGTGCCAAAAATGGGGGCCTGATATGGCCGCAACAGGCCAAGAGGCAGGTCGTCAAAAGCCAGTTTCCCGGTGGGTTTGTTCAGAGACAAACGAACTCCTAGCTTCAGATGCTCTTCGGATCATGTTGTTTCAGGCATGAGGAAGAGAAATATCGCGGCGGTGGAAGGCATGCTGCGCTAACCTATTTATGCGCCCCGCGCAAGGCGGCCCTGCTGGGCAGCCTAGCCGCGCTATGTTGAACAGCGTATGAGGCTGGCTGCGTGCCTCAAGGTTCGCCAAAATAACCGCCACGGATAGACCCAGCTTTGGACCAAGACACGCAACCCCAGGCGCTGGCAGCCGCCGCCCGCCGCCCCGCCGCCAGCTTGGTGGATGGGCGCATTGCCCCCACGCTTATTCTTTTCTCACTGCCCATTCTGGCCAGCAATGTCCTGCAATCCATCAACGCTTCCATCAATGCGGCGTGGATTGGTAATCTGCTTGGCACGCGCGCGCTTACCGCCAGCGCCAATGCCAATTCCGTGCTGTTTTTTCTCATGAGCGTGAGCTTCGGGCTGTCCATGGCGGCCACCATTCTGGTGGGGCAGAGTTTTGGCGCGCGCGATATGGCGCAGACCAAGCGGGTAATGGGCACGTCCACGCTGTTCTTCAGCCTGTTTTCCACGGCGCTGGCCGCGCTGGGCTTTGTCATTGCCCCCGTTATTCTGCGCGCCATGGATACCCCGCCCGATGCAGCGCCAATGGCTTCGGCCTATCTGCGGATTATCTTCCTCGGTGTGCCCGCTATTTTCTTCTTTAACTTCATGATGATGGCGTTGCGCGGGGCGGGGGATTCGCGCACGCCTTTCGTATTCCTGCTTATCTCGGCGTTTTTTGATACCGGGCTGAACCCGCTGCTTATCCATGGGCTGGGGCCGGTGCCAAGGCTTGGAATTGCCGGGTCGGCGCTGGCCACCACCATCGCGCAATGGCTGGCGCTGGCGCTGCTCATGGCGTGGCTATACGTAAACCGCCATCCGCTTTGCCTGCACCGCACGGATGCCCGGTATTTCCGCATCGACCGCGCGATACTGCGCAGCCTTATCGTCAAAGGCGTGCCGATGGGGCTGCAAGTAGTCGCGGTTTCGTCCTCGATGATCGTGCTCATCAGCCTGGTCAACAGCTTTGGCTCGCTCACCGTGGCGGCCTACGGGGCCTGTTTCCAGCTTTGGAACTATATCCAGATGCCGGCTTTTGCCGTGGGTAATGCCGTATCCTCGATGGCGGCGCAGAATGTGGGGGCGGGGCGCTGGGACAGGGTGAGCCGCATTGCCTGGGTGGGGGTGCTGTATAACGTGCTGCTTACCGGCGCGCTGGTGGGGGCTGTTACATTGTTCGACCATGCGGCCTTCGCCCTGTTCCTTGGCGGCAACCAGGAGGCCATTGATATTGCCCGGCATATGCACCTCATCGCGTCCTGGTCGTTTATTGTGTTTGGCGCGGCCTTTGTGCTGGCCAGCATCGTGCGCGCCACGGGGGCGGTGATGGTTCCGCTGCTTATTATGGTTGTCTCTGTCTGGGGCGTGCGCCTGCCACTGGCGGCTTGGCTCTCTGGCACTGGGGTGGACGGGGTGTTGTGGGGCTTCCCCGCCGGTTCCATCGCCATGCTCGTGCTCATCGCGGCCTATTACCGCTATGGCGGCTGGCGCGGCGCGAAAATGCTGGAGGGCTGAGGCCTCCAGCTGCTTGGCTCAGTTTGGCCGTACCAGCCAGGCGCCGTCGATGACCAGAATATCGCCGCTATGGAATTTGGAGGCGTCGGAGGCCAGGTATGCCGCCGGGCCTTCAATATCCTCGATGGTGCCGGCCCGGCCCAGCGGCGTTGCGCTGGCGAAGCGGTTGATGATGCCCTTCATCATCTCCTCCGGCGCGCCTTCCATCATGCCGCTCACGATGAAGCCCGGCGCGATCATGTTGGCGCGCACGCCATATGGACCCAACTCCACGGCCAGGCCTTTGATCATCGCCGCTGCCGCGCCCTTGGCCGCCGCGTAATGCTCCATGGCGGGCAGGCCGTGGAAGATGGAGAGGCTGCCGCACGCTACCAGCGAGCCGCCCGGGTCGCCGGCCTCGGCACGCTGCTGCATGTGCCGGGCGGCGGCGCGCAGCGTGTAGAACACCCCATGCTGGTTAACGTTGATGAGATCGTGATAGGTCTTGCTGTCCATCTCGGCGAAGGAGCGGGCGTGGGAGGAGAAGCCAGCATTGGCGAACACGCAATCCACCCGGCCCATTTCCTTCAC
>JAKBCX010000348.1 GCA_021807465.1 Pseudomonadota bacterium
AAAGACGAAATTGCCAGCACGGTTGTGGCGGCCAACCCGCATATGCACCCCAAACTGCTGGAAGCAGTGCGCGACGGTCTGGCGGCGGCGAAAGGTTGAGGCTAGTCTTGCTGTTGTGAAACAGCATTTTGTTCTTGGTCTTTGCCTGGCCCTAACCCCGGCCTGCGGTATGGCGCAGGTGAGCGTAAATACCGCCGCGCTGCAGCAACTGGCTGGTATCGAGCCACCGCCACCCAAGCCGGTGGTCATGCCCGCCCCCGCGCCGGTACATCATTGGGTCCGTAAGGCGCCTGCCAAGGCGGTGGCCAGCAAGCCCGCCGCCCCGGTGGAGCAGGCCGCGGCCCATGTGCCTGTGCCGCAAGGCACAGCACCCAAACCGGCCCATGTGCCTGTGCCGCAAGGCGCGCCCCCTAAACCGGCCGAGGCTGCCAAACCGCCTGCCCCGCAACCATCCAAGCCGCCTGCACCCGTCTCCCTTACCTTCGCCCCCGGCAGTTCCACCCTGCCCGCCAATGCCGCCGCCGTGCTCAAGCCATTCTGCACCGCGCCGGGCATGGTCTCTATCGACGCGCGCGCCCCTGCCGTGGCATCCGACCCCTCAGCCGCCATGCGCCTTTCCCTGGCCCGCGCCTTTGCGGTGCGCGACGCGCTAACCGCCTGCGGCTTGGCGGCGCAAAATATTCTGCCCCGTGCCGATGGCGCGGTGCCAGGGCAGAATGAGGACAGCACCATAATCGGGAGCGGCGTAAGATAATGACCAAGCCGGGCAATTACCTCATCCGCATGGTGGTATTCTGCGTGGTGGTCTACAGCATCGCGGCCCTGGTCTCGCCCCAGCTTGTGCGCTTTTACATGGCCAACCCGCTTATCAACACGGTTATCGTGGCGGTGGAGGCATTTGGCGTGTTCTGGAATATCCGCCAGGTGCAGCGGCTGTACCCCGAGGCGGCCTGGGTGGAGGAATTCCGCCGCAACCGGCAGAAGCTGGAGCAGGCCCGCCCGCCCGTGCTGCTGGCCCCCATGGCGCGCATGTTGCACGGCCGGGCCGATGGCGAGCGGCGCATCACCCTGTCCGGCCAAGCCTTCCGCACCATTCTGGACGGCATTTCCTCCCGCCTGGATGAGAGCCGCGAGCTTTCCCGCTACACCACCGGCGTGATGATCTTCCTTGGCCTGCTCGGCACGTTCTGGGGGCTGCTGCATACGGTCAATTCAGTGGCGCAGGTCATCAACGGCATGAACCTCGCGGGCGGCGACGTGAACGCCATGTTCGAGCAGTTGAAGTCTGGCCTGGCCGGGCCGCTGGCCGGTATGGGCACGGCGTTCTCCGCCTCCCTATTCGGCCTTTCGGGCGCGCTGATTCTAGGCTTTCTCGACCTCACCGCCGGGCAGGCGATGAACCGCTTCTTCAACGAGCTGGAAGAATGGCTGGCCAGCCTCACCCGGCTTTCCAGCGGCGGGCTGGCGGGCGATGGCGAGGCGAGCGTGCCGGTTTACGTGCAGGCTTTGCTGGAGCAAACGGCGGAAAACATGGAGTCGCTGCAGCGCGTGCTGGTGCGCGGCGAGGACAGCCGCGCCCAGAGCAACCACGCGCTGCTGGCCCTGAGCGAACGCCTGACGCAGCTTAGCGACACGCTGGCCACCAACCAGCAGATGATGGACAAACTAGCCGCCAACCAAGGCGCGCTCGGCCCGGTGCTGGCACGGCTTGCCGAGCAGAAGCCGTTTGACGATGTGGCGCGCGCGCATTTGCGGAATATCGAATTGCTGCTGACGCGCATGCTCACCGAATCCGAGCAGGGCCGCACGCAATCCTTGAGCGAATTGCGCAGCGATTTGAAAGTGCTGACCCGCACCATCGCCGCCATGGCGGATGACCAGCGGGCATGAGCCGCAGGCGGCGCAATGGCGAGAACGGGCTGGAGGCCTGGCCGGGCTATGTGGATGCGCTGTCCACGCTGCTCATGGTCACCATCTTCGTACTGCTGGTCTTCGTACTGGCCGAGGCCTTTCTCTCTTCCGCGCTCACCGGCTCGAACAACACGATCGATCTGCTCAAGCAGCAGATCGCGCAGCTCACGCAAAGCCTGTCCATGGAATCTTCCAAGAGCGCCACGCTCACGCAGGAGCTTTCGGCACTCAATGCGCAACTAGCGCAGGCGCAGGCGGCCAATGCCACGCTCACACAACAGCTTGCGGGAGACACGCAAACCATAACCGCGCTGCAGGAAAGCCAGACAGGCCTGCAAAAGCAATTATCCGACGCCCAGGCCCAAGCCGCCGCCGCCGCCGGGCGCATCTCGACCCTGCAAGCGCAAATGCTGGCCGTGGGGGGCACGGATGTGCAGGCCAAGCTGGAGGCCGCGCAAAAACTCTCCGCTAAGGATGAAGCCCAAATTGCCTTGCTGAACCAGCAAATGGCCGCTTTGCGCGCCCAGCTTGCCGCTTTGCAACAGGCGCTGGACGCCGCCCAGGCCGCCGATGCGAAAGATAAGGTGCAGATCACCGATCTCGGCAAGCAGCTTAACGAGGCGCTGGCCCGCAAGGTGGCGGAGTTGCAGCAATATCAGAGCGTGTTTTTCAAAACCCTTTCTGAAAGCCTGAAAGGTGAGAAGAACATCAAGGTGGTGGGCGACCGCTTTGTGTTCGAGAGCGATGTGCTCTTCCCGCTCGATGAAGCCAGCATCACCCCGCAAGGCAAGGTGGAAATTGCCCAGGTAGCAACAGCCGTGCAAAAGATTGCCCAGAAAATACCGCCAAATGTAAACTGGGTGCTCTCGGTGGATGGGTATGCCGATGCCCAGCCCATAAAAGGCGGGCCGTATAAATCCAATTTCGACCTCTCCG
>JAKBCX010000349.1 GCA_021807465.1 Pseudomonadota bacterium
AGCGGCACCTCTATCAGCTCGTTCACCCGGCCGGGATGGGCCGAGAGCACGAGGATGCGATCGGCGAGGAAGATGGCTTCGTCGAGATCATGCGTGATGAAAACCACGGTAATATCGACTTTTTTCCAGATTTCCAGCAGGTAGGACTGCATCCGCGCGCGGGTTTGCGCGTCGAGCGCGGAGAAAGGCTCGTCCATGAGCAATATGCGCGGATGGTTGACCAGCGCGCGGATGATGGCGACGCGCTGCTTCATGCCGCCGGAGAGTTGGTGCGGGTAGTAATCGGCGAATTTCTCCAGCCCGATGAGGTGGAGCCATTCATCGGCCTGTTTTTGTGCGTCGAACTTGCTGACATTATTCATGCGCAGCCCAAACATCACGTTCTTGCGCACGGTAAGCCAGGGGAACAAGGTGTAGCCCTGGAACACCATGCCGCGCTCGCGCCCTGGGCCGGCCACGGGTTTGCCGTCCAGCAGCACGCGGCCGGAGCTAGCTGTTTCCAGCCCGGCGAGGATGCGGATGAGGGTGGATTTGCCGCACCCCGAAGGGCCGATGATGCAGAGAAATTCGCGGCGGTGCGTCTGGAAGGAGATTTTATCCAGCGCTGTCATTTCCCCCGTGCCGGAGGGAAAATGCTTGCTCAGCTGGTCAACGCGCAAAATCACGTCGCGCGCCTTCAGCCTGTCCAGGCGTTCCTTTACGGTATCAGATTGGTCGAGATAGCTCACGGAGGGTTCAGTCATCATCATTCCGCGGCGGTGCGGTCCCAGGGGAATAGTTTGCGGCCCAAGGCGGCCAAAATCATGTCCGTGCCGAGGCCGAGAATGCCGATCATGGCGATGGCGGCGTAGACATTGGCGAAATGCTGGTAGCGCGATTGCTGCGTGATGAAGAGCGAGATGCCCGATGTGGCGCCGACCAGCTCGGCGACGATGAGGTAGGTCCAGGCCCAGCCCAGCAGCACGCGCTGGTCGCGGTATAAATCAGGCAGAACGCTGGGGATGACCACTTTGGTCAGCAGCTTCAGGTTTTTCGTGCCCAGGGTGAGAGCGGCTTCCACCAGGGCGAAGTCGGCCTTGCGCGTGGTGTTGGCAATGATGAGGATTTGCTGGAACAAAGTGCCGATGACGATGATGGCGATTTTTGGCCCGGCATAAATGCCCAGCACCGCCACGCATAAAGTGCTGAAAGCGGGGGCGGGGAGGTAGCGGAAGAACTCCACGAAAGGCTCGATAAGGCGCGAGGTGGCGCTATGCGCCCCGCATAAAATGCCGAGCGGCACACCCACGATGGAGGAGATGACGAACCCCCAGAAGATGGTCTGGATGCTTTGCCAAAGGCTTTGGTGCAGCCACAAACCGTTCTGGTCCTGCGGCGGGGTGGTGAAAGAAGTATAGAATGCCGCCAGCACCGCCCCCGGAGAGGGCAGATAGACAGGGTTGGCCGGCGTGCCCACGGGGGGAGCGGTATGGTTGGCCGCGGCATTGGCGATTTCGGTGGCGAACATGGCTTTGCCCACGCGCATGCCGGGCATGAAGTAATCCACATCGCCGGGGTCGCTGATGAGCATATCGGGATGCCAGATGAAAGGGACGTAGCTGACCGCCGACCAGATGGCCAGCGGCAGCAGGACGGAGGCAAAACCCAGGATGATGCGCGTGCGGCGGCTCAGTTTTTCGCGCACGCGGAACCATTGGCCGGCTACAGGGCGCCCCGCCTCAGCCACCCCAACCGGGCGGATGGCGGCGTCCGAGACGTTGAGCATTACTTGGTTGCCAGGAAGAGAGACGGGTCGATGTAATCGCTGATATTCTGCGGTGTTTTATACACGCCATTGCTCACGTTGAACGAATCGGCGTTCATGTCCGAGCCATAGATTGAGGAGATTTCATCGCTTTTTTGAAAGGCTTTTTCCGCCTCGGCGCGGCTCAGCAGATGCGTGCCCTTCACGTAATGCGTATACATGGCGGGCGAGACACCATCGCGCGCGGCCATGATGGCGAGGGCATCGGCGTGGGTTTTGGGGTTATTATAATAGGCCAGAATGCGATACCATATCTGGATGACTTTCGCCCATTCCTGCGGGTGTTCCTTCAGGCTTTCCGGGGAGACGATCAGCCCGTCGAAAATAAGGCCAGGCGCCTGGGCGGAGGTGTAAATGGGATGCGCGCCGGGCAGTTGCATCATGGCCTGACCGGCGACAGGCTGCCACGCGCCAATGGCGGCGACGGAGCCAGAGGCCAGAACCTGCGGCGTATTGTTTGTCACGGTATTCACCAGCGTGACCGAGCTGACCGGCATGCCGTTTTCCTTCAGCGCATGGTCGAGCAGCAAATGCTCAACCAGCCCGACCTCGATGCCCACTTTTTGCCCGGCGAGCTGCTTGATGCTGTCAATGCCCGGCTTGGCCACGATGATGTCGTTACCGTCGGAATAATCGGTAAGAAGAATCATCACATTCTTCGCGCCGCTGGCGCCGATGGCCAGGGCATCGCCATTGGCCACGAAATCGCCATCCAGCTTGCCCGCGGAAAAGGCGTCGAGCGAGGCGGAATAGTCGAACCATTGCATATCCACATCAACCCCGGCCTGCTTGAACCAGCCTTTGTCGACGGCGATTTGCCAGGGGGTCCAGCCCGGCCAGTCGGAAAAGCCAATGCGCAGCGGGGTTTGCGCCTTGGCGGCGCTGGTGAATGTGGCCAGGGCAATGGCAGCAGCCATGGCAATGCGGGACAGCCGGGTCATTATCATCATCCTCTTCGTGCAACTGAGACGGGCGGGCGGTGGACGTCCGCCAGGGGGCAAAGCAAGATCGGTGCCAGTTACAAACTCTTACAAAGCGT
>JAKBCX010000350.1 GCA_021807465.1 Pseudomonadota bacterium
TTAGGTCAATCTCCAGCCGCGCCGTCAAAACACGCTCATTCGTGGTACGTGTCCAAATCGGCAAAGCGCGTGAATTCACCCTCGAAAAACAGATCGATCTTGCCCGTGGGGCCATGGCGCTGCTTGGCCAGGATCAGCTCCGCCTTGTTGTGCACCGCCTCCATATCCGCCTGCCACTTGGCCGTCGCCTCGTGGAACTTATCCTCACGCTCAAACGCTACGATCTTTGGCTGCTTCTGCTGCAGATAATACTCGTCGCGGTAGATGAACATGACCATATCCGCATCCTGCTCGATGGAGCCGGATTCACGCAAATCCGAGAGCTGTGGGCGCTTGTCATCGCGGCTTTCCACGCTACGCGAAAGCTGCGAGAGCGCAATCACCGGCACCGCCAGCTCCTTGGCAATCGCCTTCAGCCCCTGCGTAATCTGGCTTATTTCCTGCACGCGGCTTTCAGGCCGCGTACCCGCCGCCGGGCGCATAAGCTGCAAATAGTCAACAATCACCAGCCCCAGCCCGTTGGTGCGCTGCAAGCGGCGGCAGCGCGTGCGCAAGGCCGAGAGCGTAATCGCCGGCGTATCGTCTATAATCAGCGGCACATCCGCAATCTCGCGGCTCACCCGCACAAATGTGTCAAAGTCGCGCGTGGCAATCTCGCCACGGCGTATCTTGTCGCCGGAAACCCGCGCTTCTTCCGCCAGCAAACGTGTGGCCAACTGGTCCGCGCTCATTTCCAACGAGAATACAGCCACGCATTCCTTGGCCATGGCATTGGGGTTATCCACCCGCGCATTGGCCAGCATCGCCTTGGCCGCGCCAAAGGCAATTTTGGTCGCCAAAGCCGTCTTACCCATGCCCGGCCGCCCGGCCAGAATAATAAGGTCCGATTTGTGCAGCCCGCCGGTGCGCTTGTTCAAATCGCGCAAGCCTGTATCCAGGCCAGAAACCGAACCCTGATTCTGGAAGGCCTTGGACGCCATATCAATGGCCATGGTCAGCGCCACCTTGAAGGTCATGCCCTTGCCCTCGGCACCGCCCTTGGTGGCCAGGTCAAACAGCACCTGCTCCGCCGCCTCAATCTGGCCCGCGCCATCCAGCTCCGGCTCGGCACCATAGGCGCGGTTCACCATCACCTCGCCCACATCAATCAACTGGCGCCGCAGCCACGCATCGCGGACCACGCGGCCATAATCGCCTGCGTTTATAATGCCGACCATCGAGGACAGAAGCTGCGCCAGATACGCCGTGCCTCCCACCTCATCCAGCGCGCCGGAATGTTCAAACTCGCCTTTCAGCGTCACCGCGTCGGCAAGCTGCCCGGCCTCGCAACGGCGCTGTATGGCGGCGAAAATCCGCCCATGCACCGGGTCGGCGAAATGCTCCGGCGCCAGAAATTCCGAAACCCGGTCATACGCCTTGTTATTGGCCAGCAACGCGCCCAGCAGCGCCTGCTCGGCCTGCAAATTGCTGGGCGGCAGGCGGGGGGAAAGACCAAAGGAGGACGGCTCTATGGAATTCATGGCCGGTGTTTCTAACCTCAACTCCCGCCTCAGGGCCAGATGGCGGGCATGGCGCGCCAGTGTATAACCGGTGTATCCTGGGGATAACCACGGCCATCGCAAAATCCGCATCGGAGACCCGCATGACGGTACCCGCCAAGCGCAAGTTCGATCCCGCCCGCCTGTTCACGCCTGAATCCATCAATCTTAGCGGCACCGGCACCGCTTTCGGCGCGCAAATCCTCGCCAATTTGCGCGCTGGCGGTTTCACCGGCCCCATTGGCACTGATGACGCGCCCTTGGATAACCCCGACCTCGCTTTGCTGGCCGATGCGCCGGAGCATATCGGCCATGCCCTGCGCCACCACGCCAAGCTCGGCGCGCGCGGCGCCATCGTGCTCTCGCACCAGGTGCGGAATCTGGCGAAAATGTCCCACGAGGCAGGGCTGCGCACGCTCGGCCCCAACAGCTTTGGCCTCATGCTGCCAGGGATGGGGCTTAACGCCACGCCTTTTGCCTTCATGCCCCAGTCCGGCCGCATGGCGCTTATCGGCCAGTCCTCTTCGCTCGCCCGCACCATCATCGACTGGGCGGTGCCCAACGCCATCGGCTTTTCCCGCCTGCTCGGCATTGGCGGTAATGCCGAAATGGGCTTCGGCCTGGTACTGGACCATTTCTCCCGCGACCCCAGCACCGCCGCCATCATGCTGGAGATCGACCATCTCCGCGACCCGCGCGGCTTTTTCTCCGCCGCCCGCGCCGCCGCCCGCCTGCGCCCGGTTGTGGCCATCGCGCCCGGTATGCAAGCGCGCAATGGCGGCACCATCCCCGGCGCGGTCGAGGCCGCCTTGGCCCGCGCCGGCGTGCTGCTCACCTATTCCGTCGGCGAGTTCCTCGCCGCGGCGGAAACCCTCACCCGCGTCAAACCGGCCCATGCGGGGGCGCTCACCATCGTCACAAACTCCACAGCCATTGGCCGCTTGGCGGCGGATGAGGCCCTGCGCGCGGGGCTGAGCCTCGCCACGCTCTCGCCCGAAACCCTGCGCGTGCTGGGCATGGTGGTGGAAAGCGCCGAGTCCGCCGCTCCTATTTTCGCGGGCAAAGACCCTACCCAACTCGCCAACGCCGCTGCCCTGCTTGCCGCATCGCCCGAGGTTGGCGGCATCCTCGTCATACACGCCCCGCAGGATGGCGAGGGCAACACCGCCATCCAGGCCCTCATCGCCTGCGCCAAAACGGTTAAAATCCCGCTCCTCATCGCCGCCATGGGCGAGGCCACGGGCCAGCACCACCGCCATCTGCTCAGCCAGGCACGGCTCGCCTGTTTCGACAC
>JAKBCX010000351.1 GCA_021807465.1 Pseudomonadota bacterium
CGCCCTTTGGCGAAAAACTGCGCCAGCTCCGCCAGGCGCGCGGCATTCTTCAACGCGACATGGCGGCGGCGCTGGAAATCTCCGCCCCGTACCTCTCCGCCCTGGAGCACGGGCGGCGCGGCACCCCGTCAGCCGGGCTTATTCACCAAATCTGCCAGTATTTCGGCCTTATCTGGGACGAGGCCGACGAGCTTACGGCTCTCGCCAAAGCCTCGCGCCCGCGCGTGCGGCTAAATGCGGCGGGGCTTACCCCAGCACAAACCGCCCTGGCCAACCGCCTGGCGCGCGAGTTGCGCCACCTGGATGCTCAAGCCATCGAGGCCATCCAGAACGTGCTGGACGCCGCCGCGGCTCACCCCGCGAGCACGCCAGCCGCGCGCAAAAACCCCAGCAAGGGCAGCAAGGGCAAGCCGAGAATGGTGAAATAATCCCCCTCCACACGCTCAAAAAGCTGCGCGCCCCAGCCTTCCAGCCGGTAAGCGCCAACACAGCCAAGAATTTTCTCACCCTCCGCCGCCAGATAGCGGGCAATGAAATCCTCGCTCAAATCCCGCATATCCAGCCGCGCGGCCTCCACATGCGTCCACAGCACCTCGCCGCCGCGCATCACGCAAACGGCGCTTATCAGCTCGTGCCCCCGCCCGGACAATGCCCGCAAATGCGCCGCCGCCGCGTCCCGGCTATCCGGTTTGTCGAAAATTTTGGCACCACAAACCAGCACCTGGTCAGCACCAACAACAAAAGCCTGCTCATGCACCCGCGCCACCGCAGCCGCCTTTTCCCGCGCCAGGGCCAAGGCCAGCGCCTCCGGCGGGCCGGAGAAACTGGCCTTGAAGGCTGATTCATCAACGTTTGCCGGTAAAAACGCCGCCTCAACCCCCGCATTGGCGAACATGGCCCGCCGCGCCGCCGATGTGCTGGCCAGGATCAGCCCCATAACGCCAGGCCCAAAATTTTCACGAAACTATATTTACTCATGCTCAAAAAATACGCCCTTCACAGCAAAACTGTTCAAATTATTATCACCGCCCGTCAAAATCCCGTCCACCCCCTATGCCGCCACACTCCGCCGCCACCCTGGCACCAATAATTTGCGCGGCTTGCCGCAGCTCCCCGGGGGCGGCCGCCATTCCGGCATGGCGTTTGCATTATTTTAAACACACGCTTTTATCCATGGAGACAGACAGCATGGTTGCCACAACCGATACCGCCGCGCATGCGCCAGCGCAGTTGAAACACGGCGCGCTCAACCGCCTTGAAACACTGGGTCAATCCATCGCCAACATCGCCCCCACCATGACCCCCGCCCTCAACATCACGGTGGTGGCCGGGCTGGCGGGGGTAGGTTCCTGGATCGCCTATCTGCTGGCCACAATCGGCTGCGTCTTCGTCGGCGGCACCATCTCCAGCCTGGCCAAGCGTCACCCAGAGGCCGGGTCCTACTTTGTCTATATCGGCCGCAATTTCGGCCCCGTGGCGGGCGCGCTGGCCGGCTGGGCCATGGTACTGGCCTATATCACCACCGCCGTGGCGGTGCTGATGAGCGAGCCGCTTTTCGTCAATAACGTACTCGGCGTGTTCGGCATCACGCTCGGCTTCGGCGCGCAGCTCTTCATCGCGCTGCTCGTGCTGGCTCTGGTGGTTATGGCGGGCTACCGCGACATCCAGTTCTCCTCGCGCATGGGGCTGGTGCTAGAATGTCTCTCGGTCGGCATCATCGTCGTTATCACCGGCATGGTGGTTGGCAAGCACGGCACAATCGTGGATCCCACCCAGCTCAATTTCAGCAAAATCCCCTTCGGCGGGGTGATGAGCGCCATGGCCTTCGCCGTGTTCTCCTGGGTGGGGTTTGAAAGCTCGGCCACGCTGGCCAAGGAATCCAGCGACCCACAGAAGAACATCCCCTATGCGGTTATCGGCTCGCCGCTCATCGTCGGCATCTTTTTCACCGTGCTGGCTTACCTCATGGTTATGGGCATGGGCGACAACGCCTCCGCCATCGGCGGCTCCTCCTCGCCCTTCGCCGACATGACAAACAAAGCCGGCATGCCCTGGGCCGCCGGAATCGTCTATTTCGCCGCTGTCATCTCCGCTTTTGCCTGTGCCCTGGCCTGCCTCAATGCCAGCTCGCGCATGCTCTACTCCATGGGCCGCTACCAGTTCCTGCACAGCTCCATGGGCCTGGTGCATGCCAAGCATAAAACGCCGCACATGGCCGTGTACGTGTCCGGCGCGCTCTGCTTGCTTTGCATCCTGGCGCTGTTGCCCCAGGGCTTTTTAGGCGGGTTCGGCCTGTCCGGCACCATCGCCACCTACGGCTTCGTGGTGGTGTATTTCGGCGTGTCCCTGGCCTCATCGGTTGACCTCTACAAGGCTGGGCTGCTCAAGCCCTTCAACATCGTCTGCACGGTCATCGGTGCGGCCATGATGGGCTTTGTCATCTACTCCTCCGTCTTCCCCTACCCGGCCGCGCCCTTCAGCGCCCTGCCGCCTGTGTTCATGGTCTATATGGGCATCGGACTCATCTGGTTCCTGGTGCTCAAGCTCAAGGCGCCGCAGGTACTGGCCAGCATCAATAACGACATGGAGGGCTAACCCCTCCCACGTGTGAGAAGGCCCCGGGCACATATCCGGGGCCTTTTTCTTTGCATTGACTTCCAATGCGCGCCGGGCTACCCGGCTGGCTCACGGCTTGGCGGCGTAGCTCAGTGGTAGAGCAGGGGAATCATAATCCCTTGGTCGGAGGTTCAAATCCTTCCGCCGCTACCAGCCGCCCCTGAAATTACATTTTTCAGCCATCTTCAATAATCTGTGTCCCCCGCCTGCCTTTAG
>JAKBCX010000352.1 GCA_021807465.1 Pseudomonadota bacterium
TGCGAAGGTGTTGGGGCGGGAGTAGTTTGCGCCGTTTGTTGTGACGCGCTTTCCGGCTTTGGCTCTTTCTTCAAAATCTCATTCTGCACCACGGTCGTAACACCCTGCGCGGCCTCCTGTGCCGCTGCCGCCGCCACGTCGCCCCAATAAGGGTTGATGTCCTTGGGGTCGAGATCGTGAATCTGCGTTACCTGGCCCACAATGCGGTTGTTTTGGTCACGTACTACCCAATCCAGCTCCACCTGTACCTGGCCTTGCGGTGCGGGTGAGGTTTTTACCGCTGCCGTTACGGTAAAGTCGGCTTGCTGGGCGTTGGTAACCACCTGCAAGTTCGGCCCAGCCAGGTCGCGGCTGATATTCAGCGGCAGGGATTGATCGCCATCGCCGGGCGCGCCGGTAACGGCGCCGACGAAGATGCGCGGCGTGCGGTTTTCCAGAGATTCAGGATTACTCTGCTGAATCTGCGCGTTGATGTTCGTCATCAACTGCGTGAGCGCCGGGGCGTCGGCCTTGGCGGCGGCGTCCAGCGTGGCGGGGTCGCCATTGGCCCAGCCCGCGGCGGGGGCTGGGGTGCCGGTTTGGTGGCCGTAAGTTTTGCCGTCTGGCCCAATAATGGCATAGGCGGGTGTTACCAGCGTGCCGCTCACGCTGGCGGTTATCGCAAGCTGCCACTCGCCTTTCTCGGGGGTACCGGCCACGCTGGGCACATCGTGCGCGGCCATGGCGGCGGCGATGTCTTTGGCATAGAGCGGGGCCGAGTTATTGCCGAGAAGCGCCTTGGCGGGCGTGGGTACCATAAGCACCGGGGCAGGGGGCTGTGAAAGTTTTGCGGCCTCTGGGCTGCCAGGATTGCCATAAAAAGGCTGTGGTAATGTACCGCAGCTTGCCAGAAGCAGGGGTAGGGCCAGACCTATACGTTTCATGTCCGTATTACCGATATTTGATGGCCAATAGCTGCCTCGCCGCGCAGCGTGCGGCGCCGGTGCGAGAAAAACTCTTGTTCCAGCTTGCACGTATTCACACCCAGCGATTCTGCCTTAACCCCGGCGGCTTCCAGCCGCGCCAGGCAATAGGCCGGCAGGTCGAACCACCAATGGCCCGGCCGCCCGGCGGTGAAGAAGCGCGCGGCACCGCGCCGCTCGGCCAGAACCGCATCACGCAAATCGGGGCCGACTTCGTAACTTTCCGGTTGAATACAGGGGCCGATGACAGCGTGGATATGCATGGCGCCCAGGGCGCGCATCGCCTCGATGGTAGTTTCGAGCACCCCGCCCACGGCGCCGCGCCAGCCCGCATGGGCGGCGCCGGATACGCCATCGCCGTGGAACAATACCGGCGCGCAATCCGCCGTTATCACACTCAACCCAAAGCCTGGCACGTTGCTCACCAGCGCATCCGCCGCCGGCCCATCGCCTTCCGCCCAGGGCTGTGTTACCGTTACCACATCGCGCCCATGCACCTGCTTGCAGCCCAGCAGCATGTTGCGCTCCACCCCCATGGCGGCGGCCACACGGGCGCGGTTCTCGCGCACCTTGGCCGGGTCGTCTGACGTGAAGCTGCAATTAAGGCTGGCATAGCCGCCGGTGGAGACGCCGCCATTTCGGGTAAAAAAACGGTGCGGCGCGCCCAGGAGAGGGCTGGCGTAAATGCTCATGCGAACCCCGGCAGAGTTGGAAAATTTTCAGGACAGACGGCAATAACCTTGAATAAGCTGCCCATGGCCTCGGGCGCGGTAAGGCGCTGCACGGCCAGGCGTAGGTCATCGGCCTTGTGCGGGTTTTTCCGCGCCAGCGCATCAGAGCGCTGATACAGCCCAAGCGCGGTGAGAAAACTATTTTGCTTCACCGGGCCTTGGCAATGTACGGCACGGGCAATGGCGGCAAAATCGACATGCGCGGTGATGTCGGCGCTGCCCGGATTGGCCAGCGGATTGGCGTATTTGCCGTTGTGTATGGCTTGCACGCTTTCGCCAACGCCGGAGTTCATCGGCCCGTAATCGATGAACAGGCCAACACCGCCGCGGGCCGCGAGCGCGCGCACGAAGTCCAGTGCCGCCTCGTTCACCTCGCGCACCGTGTCGTCGGGGCTGTCTGGCAGATCGTAATCGGTGGGCTGTTCCACATAGGCGCTATCCTGCACGTAACGCTCCATCCAGCCCATCTCACGGCGGATGAATTGGCGTACAGGCAGCGCGTCGAGAAATTCATTAGCGAGCAGGATAACTGGACCATCGGGCAGGCTGGCCAAACTATCGTGCCAATGTGCGTTTGGCACACGCTGCGCTTGCTCCGCCCTTAGGCGCGGTGAGGTTTCGATGAAATGCACCGATGGCGCGTTCCATGCGCGCAGCGCATCGGCCATCATCACGCCGCGCCCGCCGCCCGCTTCCACCAGCATGGCGTTGGCGGGCGCGCCCAGCATTTGCCACACCACCTTTGCCCAGGCGCCGAGCAGCTCGCCAAAGACCTGCGTGATTTCTGGTGCCGTCACAAAATCGGCGGAGAAATTTTGCGTGGCATAGTAGGCCGCATTGGCCCGCGCCATGAAATGGTCGAAGCGTTCAGCCGGCACGCGGCGTCCGCCGCATAGCGTAGAAAATCAAACCGGCCCCGGCGAGCACCATGGGGATGGAGAGAAGCTGGCCCATGGTTGTGCCGAATGGCAGGAAGCCAAGGAACCAGTCCGGTTCACGGAAGCACTCTCCCGTAATACGTGCTACCCCGTAACCGGCCAGAAAAATACCTGTCAGCAGCCCAGCCTTTTCCCGCACGGCCTGAAAGCGCGCGGCGAATAGCATGACGAGGAAAAGCAGGATGCCCTC
>JAKBCX010000353.1 GCA_021807465.1 Pseudomonadota bacterium
CCTCGCGCGAGCTGATTGCCGACAGCGTGGAATACATGGTCAATGCACATTGCGCCGATGCGCTGGTGTGCATCTCCAACTGCGACAAAATCACCCCGGGCATGCTGATGGCAAGCCTGCGCCTGAACATTCCCACCGTGTTCGTCTCCGGCGGGCCGATGGAGGCCGGCAAGGTGGTTGTGAAGGGTGCTACGCGGGCTCTGGACCTGGTGGATGCCATGGTTGTGGCCGCCGATGACAGCTATTCGGATGAGGAGGTGCAGACCATCGAGCGCTCCGCCTGCCCCACTTGCGGCTCCTGCTCCGGCATGTTCACCGCCAATTCCATGAACTGCCTCACCGAGGCGCTGGGGCTTTCCCTGCCCGGCAATGGCTCGGTGCTGGCCACCCATGCCGACCGCGAGAAACTGTTCCGCGAGGCCGGGCATGTCATCGTGGACCTCGCCCGCCGCTGGTACGAACAGGACGACGCCACTGCCTTGCCACGCGGCATTGCCAGCTTCAAGGCGTTCGAGAACGCGATGAGCCTGGACATTGCCATGGGCGGCTCCACCAACACGGTGCTGCATCTGCTGGCCGCAGCACAGGAGGCGCTGGTGGATTTCACCATGGCGGATATCGATCGGCTCTCCCGCCGCGTGCCCTGTCTATGCAAGGTGGCCCCAGCCAAGAACGACGTGCACATGGAAGATGTGCACCGCGCCGGCGGCATCATGTCCATATTAGGCGAGCTGGACCGCGCCGGGCTTATCGATGCTTCTCTGCCTACAGTGCATGCGCGCACGCTGGGCGAGGCCCTGGACCGCTGGGACATTACCCGCACCAATAGCGAAGAGGTGAAAACCTTTTTCCGCGCCGCCCCTGGCGGCGTGCCCACGCAAGTGGCGTTCAGCCAATCCGCCCGCTGGGATTCGCTGGATACGGACCGCCAGAACGGCGTGATCCGCGCCGCCACTCACCCATTCTCGAAGGATGGCGGCCTTGCCGTGCTGTTCGGCAATCTGGCACCGGAAGGCTGCATCGTGAAGACAGCAGGCGTGGATGAAAGCGTCCTCACCTTCCGCGGCACGGCGCGCGTTTATGAAAGCCAGGATGCGGCTGTGTCCGGCATCCTGAGTGGCGAGGTGAAGGCGGGGGAGGTCGTGGTTATCCGCTATGAGGGGCCGAAAGGCGGGCCAGGCATGCAGGAGATGCTGTACCCGACCAGCTACCTGAAATCGAAGGGCCTGGGCAAAGCCTGCGCGCTGATTACCGATGGCCGCTTCTCCGGCGGCACGTCGGGGCTTTCCATCGGCCATGTGTCGCCCGAAGCGGCGGAGGGCGGGCTGATAGGCCTGGTGGAGACGGGCGATGAAATCCTCATCGACATCCCCAGCCGCGAGGTGAGCTTGAAGGTGGACGAGGCGAAGCTGACCGAGCGCCGCGCGGCAATGGACGCAAGGGGCTGGAAGCCGGCGGAAGCGCGCAAGCGCAATGTCTCCCCGGCCCTGCGCGCCTACGCCGCCATGACCACCAACGCCGCGCGCGGCGCGGTGCGCGACGTAAGCCAGATCGAGCGCTGAAACCGGACCGCCCGGCGCCCCTGCCGCCGGGCGGTTGCCGTGATGATGGCAATGCCATTATCTGAAATCGTCAAATCATTAGCAGGATTCGGCCGTGAGTTTTTTTGCAGTTAAACAGCCCGGCTTACGCCGGGCAGTGGGTGTGGTTGCACCCCTGCTCGCTTATTACGCCCTCACGGTTTTGCTTCTGGGCGGGCTGGTGGACTGGTCGTCATATTATTTCGGCTATTCCACCGATTCAGTCCTGTTCGTCTGGTTCCTGCACTGGTGGCCTTTTGCCATCGCACATGGGCTCAACCCGTTCCTGTGCCATTATGTCTGGTTTCCCAGCGGCTATAATTTTGCCTGGGCCACTTCCATACCGTTTCTTGCCTTGCTGGCCTGGCCCATAACGGCGCTGGCCGGGCCGCTTATATCCTACAATATCCTCGCCATGGCAGGTCCGGCCATGGCCGCATGGGCGGCCTATCTGCTGTGCTGCGCGCTCACCCGCAACCGCACGGCCTCGTTCATCGGGGGGTTCTTGTTCGGCTTCTCCATGCCAGAGCTTTACCAGGCTGGGGAGCTAAATCTCTGCACCGTCTTTCTCATTCCGCTTGTGGTCCTGTTATGCCTGTGCCGCGTGCGGGGGCAGATGGGACGCTGGCGCTTTGTTGTTCTGCTCAGCGTGTTGCTGGCGGCGCAAATGGGTATTTCCACCGAGATGCTGGCTTCAATCTGCCTGATGGGCGCATTGAGCTGGGCCGTATTCCTCGCCCTCGCCCCAGCCGCGGCGCGCGGCGCTTTCTGGCGGCTGGCTATGGACGTCGCGTTCGCGGCACCGCTTACCATCTGCCTTACCGCGCCATTTTTGTATTACCTGCTACTGGGCCTGCCGGATGTGCCCACCGAAATTCACACAAAAGCACTGAACGAGTTTGAGGCGCTGAACTTCCTCCTCCCTGCCCTGCCCGCACATTCAGCCCTACAGGCATTGGGGATGATCGCGAAGCAGTTGCGCGGCTTCAGGCCAGATTACTATACCTATATCAGCGCGCCGCTGCTGCTGATGATGCTGCTTTACGCCTGGCGCCATGGGCGCAAGCCCTATGCCAAGGCACTGCTCGTTCTGCTGGGCGTCATCGCCATTCTCAGCCTCGGGCCAGGGCTGCGCTTTAACGGGCACTTCACAGCCATCCCGCTGCCCTGGGTGGTTGTTACATATATTCCTGTCATCAAGGGCATTATCCCCTCACGGCTGTTACTCTATCTGG
>JAKBCX010000354.1 GCA_021807465.1 Pseudomonadota bacterium
GCGTTCTACCGCAAACTCATCGCCGCCGTGCCGCTGCGGAATGTTTCGTCACGCTTTGCCATGGAGCGGATGAAGGAGGGGGCACTGCCTATTTAGGGGCGGGGCGCACTATTTTACGCACCACCAGCAAGCTGTATTACACACGGGGATTGCCGCGTGAAAAAAATCGCCTTCGGACGGTGCAGCAACTGGGAAGACCTGGTTCGCAGCACAATCGATCCGAACGAATATTCATTTGAATGCGTTGATTTCGATAACTTTGACCTCAGCCAAGCGGACTATGCCGTGCCCGTGGATCTGGTGGACGCCGCCAGGCTGCGTAACCGGTATGGCGGCCGGAGCGAGAAATACCTAATTCCCGATGCGCGCGTCTTAGAACTTTGCGCCGATAAAAAAGTCTTTAACGAAACCATCCTGGCCAGCGACTTCGCCCGGATGATCCCGCCAATTTACCAAACGGAGCACCGCGTTTTTCCATATGTGTTGAAAAAACGGAACGAGCTATCGGGACAAAAAACCTTCGTCATCCGCCATCTGGCAGATGAGAGACCGCATATTGCGCACTTGAATTCTGATGAATATTTCTGCCAAGCTTATGTGCCAGGCCGGGTTGAGTACGCCACTCACATGCTGATCGTGGGCGGAACGGTACTCTATCATTCAACCAATAGATACGAGATGGCCGAAGAGTTTTCCGTGAAAGGCACTCATCTGGCCCCTGCCCGGGCAGAGCCGGGCATCGATATCGATCATGGCATTATCGATGCCCTGAGGCGGTTACTAAAGACAATCGGCTTTAACGGCACATGTTGCGCGGATTACAAGATCGTGGACGGCCGTATCCAATTGCTTGAAATCAATCCGCGCATCGGGTTCAGCCTGTTCCGCGATATTAACCGGTATCTGCGGGCTTATACGGAGGCATTACAGGCGCTGGCGCGCCCGGTTGCCGGATAGGGGTTCCTGCTACGGCACGCCCTTGCTCGTGGAATACTCGAAATGCAACGCCTTGTCCGGGTACACAATCGGGTGGATGGCATGCGCGGCCATGGCGGCTTCGGCGAAGCCCTGGAGGATGAGTTTCAGCTTGCCGGGATAGGTGGCGATGTCGCCGATGGCGAAAATGCCGGGGGTGGAGGTTTCCAGGGTTGAGGGGGTGACCTTTACGTGATGCTGAGCGAGATCCAGCCCCCATTCGGCGATGGGACCGAGTTCCATGGCCAAGCCAAAGAAGGGGAGCAACACGTCGGCGTGCAGATGTTTCTTGCCGCCGTCCAGGTCGGCCACTTCCACGCTGGTCAAATGGCCATCCGCGCCGTGCAGGGCGTCGAGCTGGTAGGGAATGACCATCTCCACCTTGCCCTCTTCGGCCAGGACATCGAGCTGGGCGGTGCTCTCGGGCGCGGCGCGGAATTTGGCGCGGCGGTGGACCACCGAGATGCTGGCGGCGATGCCTTGCAGGGCCAGCGCCCAGTCCACGGCGGAGTCGCCGCCGCCAGCGATGACGACGCGCTTGTTACGCAAATCCTCGCGGCGCTTTACGTAATAGCGCACCGCGCCCGTGGCCTCAAAGGCGGAGAGGTTATCCAAAGGCGGGCGGTTGGGGCCAAAGGCGCCAGCACCCGCGGCGAGGATGACGGCCTTGGCCTTCACCGTTTTGCCAGCGCTGGTGGTGAGGGTGAAATCGCCCTTCTGCCCGCTAAGGGTGAGCACTTGCTGGCCGAGCAGGGTGACAGGCTTGAAGGGGGAGATTTGCTGCTCAAGCTGGGCGATGAGCGCGGCACCTTCGATGGCCGGATGGGCGGGAATGTCGTAGATGGGTTTCTCGGGGTACAGGGCAACGCATTGGCCGCCCAGCTCCTCCAGCGTGTCGATCAGCACGCAGGAGATTTTCAGCATCCCGCATTCAAACACCGCGAACATGCCGGTGGGTCCGGCGCCGATAATCGCTACATCGGTAGAAATCTGGTCCATGCCGCAAGCTGTGCCGCAGCGCCCTTCCACAATCAAGCGCGGGCGGGCAAAACAGGGCCATGCGGATATTTCTTGCCGATGATGATGCCACTGCTGCCCTGGGCGCCAAACTGGCCGCGCGGGCCAGGCCGGGCGATGTGCTGCTGCTGGAAGGGCCGCTGGGGGCGGGGAAATCCACCCTGGCGCGGGCATTTATCCGCGCGCTGGCGGGAGACCCGAGGCTGACCGTGCCCAGCCCGACGTTCACGCTGGTGCAGGCCTATGAGACGCCGCGCGGCGAGGTCTGGCATTATGATTTGTGGCGACTCGACGGGCCTGAGGGGCTGGCCGAGCTGGGCTGGGACGAGACCGGGGACAAGATAACGCTGGTGGAGTGGCCTGACCGGCTGGGGGATATGGCCCCGGCGGAGGCGCTGCGGGTTAGGCTCTCGCACGCCAAGGCAGGGCGTGAGATAGAGCTGCGGGGCGAAGGGAGATGGCTCGATGAGCTTTGAAACGGCAGTGATTTTAAGCGCGGGGCTGGGCACACGCATGCGCCCGCTAACCGATAATACGCCCAAGCCGCTGCTGCCCTTGGGCGGCCGGCCGATTCTGGCGCATACGCTGGAGCGGCTGGAAGAAGCCGGGGTAAAGCGGATTATTGTGAACGCGCACTATCTGGCCGGGCAGATTGAGGCGTTTCTGCGCCCCTACCCTAACATAACCGTGACGCATGAGGGCGAGCTGCAAGATACGGGCGGGGCGATTACCGCCATGCGCGCCAAGGGGCTGCTGCCTGATGAGCCGTTTTTTATTGTGAATGGCGATGCCTATTGGGTGGATGGTCCCTCGCCTGCCC
>JAKBCX010000355.1 GCA_021807465.1 Pseudomonadota bacterium
GCAAACCACATAAGCAATACGTTCCGCATCTTCTAATGAGAACGCAACATCGTAAGGCACCCCGCAGCTAACCAGATATAAGCAATCCGTCAGTGCCGGGTGCCGGCTTAGTTTCCCGCTTCAACCAACACTAAATTCGGCACGCATTCTGTCATTGTCCCGGCAATGGCTGTCACACCATCCTCACCCAGCCGCTCCAAAATACTCTCCACGCCGGCCTCCCCCGCAGGAAATGGCACCGGTACGCCATCTACCGCCGCAACTGCGGCCGCAACGCGCGCCAGTCCCACATAGGCACGGTTTTCAGACAATTCAGGCCCAAGAATCTTGAAGAGCCGCAATTGCTCAACCACGCCTAAACGCCGCAGTTCAATCACCCTGCCCGTCTTGTCGGTTACAGAGTCCCTCATTACACACGCACCCGTGCCGAGGCATAGAAATCGAGCTTTTGCGTTACCGCCACATCACCTTTATACACGCCTGCGGAGGTCAGCTTAAAGACCACGCCATTGAACTGATACGTCGAAGTCGATCCGTCAGGTTCTTTAACATACTGGTAGAGGGTTCCCGCGCCAATCGGTTGCCCAGCCAAATACGCCTGCTCAATCTGCGCAATAAAATCATCAACAGCCGACGACCCGCGGTCAAGCATAAACGTGCCCGTCCATCCTTTTGGCAGTTCGGCCCCCAGTTGCACGCCATCCAGTCTATCCACCCGCAACATCAGCGTCATTTGGTGCGCTTCAAACCCTGTCACATGCGCCAAATCAATCCGCCCAAACGGCCCCATCACCACAAGCTGGCAATCGCTGCCAATCGTGAAAGTATTATACGGCATAATCCTGCACCTCTAAATCAAGTAGCGGGAAGCGTCTGCACGCTCACCTGTACGGTTTGCCCGCCCTGAACATTCACAATGAATTTCTCATTGATCGCCTGATAACGCACCTGCACATCGGCCTGCACATAACCTAGCGCGGTGCGGCTCTGGGGGTTATTTGCCGCATCACAAGCAACTGCAAAAGGCAAGCTTCCATCCGCGCTTCCCAGCATCCCCTGAGCGAGCAATCCATTCAAAAATGCCAGCAGAGTGCCGCGGATATTCTGAAACAGCGTCTCATTCACCAACTGTCCAACATAGGCGCCCATGCCGGCTGAAAGCGTGTATGCAATATAGTTGGTCAAGCGTGTATAGTTATCACCATTAATCGCGGCATTCGAAGAAGAATTATGCCCGCCGCGCACCCCCCAATAATTTCCTCCTGGCTGCGGATTGGCAATCACATCTATGCCCGAGCTCAACAAAACTTCCAGATCAGCACTAGCATATGTCGTCACCGTGCTCCCGCCAGGCTGACCAGATTTTTGCGAGCCAATCACGCCATAAAGCGGCTTATTCAACGATGATTGCTCAGGAGACAAATTCGCCAGCCGTCCCGCCACAAACCCTTGTGGAGAAACAAGCCTCGTAATCGCATTCGCCTGGTCAGACCAGTATATCCAATCCCCGAACATCAGCTTGGCAGCATAGCTGTCAATGCCGGCCTCGGCTTTTACCGTTACGGCATTGGCAATATTATCCCCCGCCGGTCCGGTCAAAATCATATACACGCCTTCGGAAATGCCAAATGCCGTTTGCACACCCCATTGCGTGGGGTCATCGCTATCGGCCAGCAGCGCAATCGCACAGCTTTGTCCACGCAGCGCGTACATCCCCTGGCGCGGCAGCGTATCACTCCCCACCAGCGTTGCAGACAATATATTACTTGCCCCATCCGTTCCCGGTGTCCCAGACGAGAAACTGAATGTTCCAGAAACAGGAACAGCCGTCATAGCGCCTGCGCTCGCTGTAATCAGGTGAGACGGCCCACGCAGAACACCATTTCCATCATTCACGGCATTCACAAGGTTTTCCCAAAATGCCGCGCCTGTCCCTGTAATATTGTCAAAAACTTCTGGGCTCAACCCAGGCAGCGCCACGGTCAGCCGCCAGCTGCTAGCCGCCGAACCTGCAGAGAACGTCACGGTAATCTGGTTGCCCAAACTTCCGGTATATACGGCAGTAAACGTAACACCGTTCAATATCGCGAGCGACGCGGCACTATCTGTCCCATCCGTAACACGTACACAGCGGAAATTTCCCGCCCCCTGCTGCACGGCCGTCGCAACCTGCGTGCCCATGTCATATTTCCGGGGCATCACCGCGCCAAAATTGGCTGCATAATCACTCATGCTGCCAATAATCACAGGCTCACCCACAGGCCCCCAGCTCGCGGTGCCCACAACACCCAGCACATCCGTCGGTACACCATTCAGCAGTAACGACTGCGGCGGCACAATCTGCACATACAAATCAGGGACAATCAACGCCGTCGTATTCAGCGCACTCTGTTGAAACACCGGCATATCTTAATTCCCTTTGGCCCGTATGCGCACAACAAAGCTGGCTTGCGGCCCCGCCAAAATCTTTTGCACCGATACCGTATCGGTAATCATATCGCCGCGCTTATAGCCGTCAAACGGCTTCAAAACCACCAAGTGAAATGTCATAACTTCCTCAACTCTGATAATTTCCAAGCACAACGCCATTCACCGCCACCGCGGCGTTGCCAAACAGCATCGCCGGCGTCATCTGAGAAAGCGTTGCCGGATATTCGATCGCATATACAAGGTCCCGGCGGTACAAATTCGCATCCACGCCACCATCACTCGTGCTTACACCAGCAAAAATTATCCTGCCGTAAGACCCATCTGCCAGCGGCAAAAATTTTAGGTCTGCCAAGGCCAGATCGATAATCGGCGCCACCT
>JAKBCX010000356.1 GCA_021807465.1 Pseudomonadota bacterium
CCACGGTCTGCGCCGCCTGCGCCGCAACTTCCTGCGGCATGTTGCGGTAGGGCGCCATTTTCAGCATCCCATCGGCAAACCCGCCCCATGTGGCGCTGCTGGTCCATGTGCCAGCCAGCAGCGCGCCTATGCGTTTGGTATAATAGCCGCCCCATTCATCAACGCTGGCGGTTAACTGGGTATTCGGGGCAAAACTTATCATGTCCGTCGCCTCGCCAAAGGCCGGAATCCCCGCCGTGGCGGCAACTTCCAGCGGCTCGGGGCTGTCTGTATGCTGGGTGATCACATCGCAGCCCTGGGCAATCAACGCCTTGGTGGCCGCCCCCTCGCGGTCCAAATCGTACCAGCTTCCAATCATGATGAACTTCACCCGCGCCTGCGGGTTAACGCTGCGCATGCCCAGCAGAAACGCATTTATGCCCTGCACCACCTCGGGCACGGGCAGCGTGGCCACATACCCGGCAATGCCGGTTTTAGAAACCCGCGCGGCGATAACCCCCTGCACGTAACGCCCCTGGTAAAAGCGTATGTTATACGTGGCCAGGTTCTCGCGCCGCTTATCCCCCGTGCAATGCTCAAACTTCACCTGCTTGTATTGCGCCGCCGCCTTCAGCATATACGGCCCGTAATCCAGCGATGTGCCGAAGATCAGCTCGTGGCCCGAGGCCGCCAGCTTTTCGAACACGGCCTGGCAAGAGGGCAGGGCGTCCACATTCTCTACATAATCGGTGGCAATGCGGCTGCCGAACGCCGCCTGGGCCTGTTTGCGCCCGGCATCGTGCTGGTACGTCCAGCCAAAATCGCCAATGGGGCCAAGATATACGAAGCCGATTTTAACCGGCCCAGCCGCGCGCGCCATACCCGGCGCCGCCAGGGCCGAGGCTCCAAGCAGGGTATTAAAGCTGCGGCGGGTGAGAGGGGCCATGCTAGTCTCCTCGCGGGCTGAATGTGGCGCCGCCAGGGCGCCCCGCCTAATGTGGCGCGGGCGCGGAAAAAAGCAATCGGCCTTCCCGTCATCCCCGCGCAAGCGGGGATCTGGCGAAAACCACCCCGCCTCTACGAAATTTCCCCAATCAGCGTGCCCACCTCATAGGTCTGCCCGGTCGCGGCAATCTGCTTCAGCGTGCCGCTGGCGGGCGCGGCAATATCCTGTGTCGCCTTGGCCATCTCGATGGTGTAAATCGGGTCGCCCTCGCTCACGGCGGCGCCGTCCGGCACCAGCCATTCCACCAAATCGGCTTCGGTCATCGACATCTCAAGGCGGGGGATGAGTAATTGTGTGGTCATGGTCTCTCTTCTCAGCTTGCAACAATCTGGCGCACGCGCGCGGCAATGGACCCGGCATTGGGAATCTGGTTCGTCTCAATTTCGCGCGAATAGGCGATGGGCGCGAAGGCCGCGCCAAAACGCGTGGCCGGGGCTTTAAGGGTGGTAAACAGCTCCTCATTGATGGTGCTGGCAATCTCGCCACCAAAGCCGCAAAACTCGGTGGCCGCATGCACCACCAAGGCGCGGCGGGTTTTCTTCACGGAATCCAGCACGCGGTGGTAATCCAGCGGCACCAGCGAGCGCAAATCGATCACCTCGGCGCTGATGCCGTCCTTCTCCAGCTCATCGGCGGCCTTCAGGCATTGCGCCACCTGCCAGCCATAGGTCACGAGCGTAATGTCCGTGCCCGGCCGCCGCACTTTGGCCACGCCCAGCGGAATACGGTAATCCTCCACCGGCACCTCGCCTTTCAGCGAGCGCAGCAGCGCCATCGGCTCCAGATGCACGCACGGATCTTCGTCAAAAATGCAGCTCAGCAGCAGGCCCTTGGCGTCGAACGGGGTGGAGGGATAAACCACTTTCAACCCCGGCGTATGCAGCAGCCAGGCTTCCAGAGATTGCGAATGTTGCGCCCCCGTGCCGCCCAGCCCGCCGCCCACAATCATGCGGATGGTCAGCGGCACATGCGTGGCCGCGCCGGACATATAACGCTGCTTGGCGGCATGGTTGAAAATCTGGTCCATGCACACGCCCGCGAAATCGTTGAACATGATTTCCGCAATGGGCCGCATCCCAGCAATGGCCGCCCCCGTGCCGGCGCCGATAATGGCCTGCTCGGCAATCGGCGTGGGACGCACGCGCAACTTGCCAAACTCCTTCTCCAGCCCGCGCGAGGTGGCAAACACCCCGCCCGGCGGGTCGCCAATATCCTCGCCCAGCAAAAACACGCCGGGGTCTTTCAGCAATGCCGTGCGCTGCGCATCGCCCACGGCATCCGCCATCAGCATGGTCCTGGTCTCGCCCGCGGGCACAATTTCTTCCGCGCGCACCGGGTACACGCCGCGCTGCGGCGGCACACTGGGGTCGGCGTAAACGTCGATCAGCGTCTCTTCCACCGGGGTAATCTTGCAGGCCAGTGCTTTCACAATCGCGTCTTCCACCTCGGCGGCGGCCTCGGCGTCTATCGCATCCAGCGCCTCGGCAGTGCAAATGCCGGTTTCCAGCAGCAGCGCGCGGGTGCGCGTTACCGGCCATTCCGCCTTGGCCTCGGCCAGCGCCTCTTTGGAAATATCCTTGTTATCGCCCACACCGGCATGGGGACCGAAGCGGTAGGTAATGGCCTCAACAAACACCGGCCCCTTACCCGCGCGCACCTCGGCGATAACCTCCTGCATGCCCTTGTAAAAGGCAATCGGGTCGCGGCTATCAAGCTTCACGCCCTTGAACCCATACCCGGCGGCGCGCCCCGCGAAATCGGGGCTGGCCGTATAGTCGGGAATAAAAGTGTATTCCGCAATCTGGTTGTTCTGGCACATAAA
>JAKBCX010000357.1 GCA_021807465.1 Pseudomonadota bacterium
AGGTCCGCGACGTCGCCTCCCGCCTGCGCGCGGGCAGCATCTACGTCAACGCGCCGGATATCGACTTCTTCGCGCCCTTCGGCGGTTACAAGCAATCCGGCAATGGCCGCGAATATGCCGATTTCGCACTCAACGATTTCATGGAAATCAAGGGCATCGTCGGCTACGGCAAGTAAGGGCGGGCAGTTTGCCCCTTGAACCCCGCCAGGGGCTTCAGGGGGCAAGGCTCCGCGCCGCCGCGAATTGCGCGAAGGCGCGGGCGCGGTGGCTTATCTTGTCTTTCACATTAGCGCCAAGCTGGGCATAACTTGCCGCATATCCATCGGGAATAAAAATCGGATCATAGCCAAACCCATGGCCGCCTTGCGGTGGGGCAAGGCGGCCATGGGCCTCGCCAATATAAGTTGCGGTGCCGCCATCCGGCAGCGCATGGCACAAAGCGCAGGTAAACCAGGCGCGCCATTCACCGGCGGCCTCGGCGGCAGCCAGAATCCGCGCAAACGCCGCCGGATAATCCCCCGCCGCAAACCGCGCCGAGCGCACACCCGGCGCCCCGCCCATGGCGGCAACGCAAAGCCCGGAATCATCGGCCAGGGCAGGCAGACCAGAGGCCTTGGCTGCCGCCAGCGCCTTTATCCGCGCATTCCCGGCAAAATCGGGCGCGCTTTCCTCCGGCTCCGGCAACCCCAGCTCTCCGGCGGAAACCGGCTCCAACCCTAAGGGTGCCAGCAGCGGCAGAAATTCCTTAATTTTACCCGGGTTGCGGGTGGCAATCACAATCCGGCTCATGCGTGCCCAGCACCGGTGGATAGCTGCGCGGGGTCAATATGCAGCTTCGCCAAAGCCCGCTGCCATTTGGTGTTGTAGTTGGTGTCGAAAATAATCGCCTCATCCGCGGGCACATTCAGCCAGCTATTCTGCATCATCTCTTCATCCAGCTGCCCCGCGCCCCAACCGGCATAGCCCAGCACCAGGCAGGCCCGCTCCGGCCCGCCGCCCTCGGCCACGGCGCGCAGAATATCCAGATTGGCCGAGAGCACATGCGCGCCGTCAATCTCCAGGCTGCCCTCGGCGCTCCAATCGTTGGAATGCAGCACAAAACCGCGCTGGTCATCCACCGGCCCGCCATTGCCCACGGGCAATTCCCGCTTTGGCGGGTTTGGCTCCACGCCCAGCTGCTGCAAAAGCTCGGCAAAACCCGGCGCCTTCACCGGGCGGTTCAGCAGCACCCCCATGGCGCCGTCCGGGTTATGGGCGCAGATAAAGATAACGCTCTGCGCAAAGCGCGGATCCCGCATCGCTGGCATGGCGATGAGTAGCTGCCCGGTAAGCCAGTCCGGCTGAGGATGTTTCGAGGCCGTCATTACACCAGTATAGCCGCCCCCTCCGCCTCGCGCCAACCCTTCACGCGCCTTGGCGCTTCGTGTACGGAGATTCATCGGCTACGACACATAACGGGGCATTATGATCAAAACTGGCGATAAACTCCCATCCATGAAGCTCATGGTTGCAACCGCCGAAGGCCCGCGCGAGGCTGACACGGCGGAGCTTCTGGGGCGTGGCAAGGTGGTTCTGTTTGCCGTGCCCGGCGCTTTCACCCCCACCTGCAGCGCCAAGCACCTGCCCGGCTTCATCAAGCTGGCGCCCGAATTCAAAGCCAAGGGCGTGGACAAAATCGTCTGCCTGGCGGTTAACGACGCCTATGTGATGGGCGCCTGGGGCAAGGACCAGAAAGCGGGCGATGCGGTGGTGATGCTGGCCGATGGCGCCGGCGCCTTCACCAAGGCGCTAGGGCTGGAGCTGGACCTTGCCGCCCGCGGCATGGGGCTGCGCAGCCAGCGCTTCGCCCTGGTGGCGGAAGATGGCGTGGTCACCCATCTGGCCGTCGAAGAACCAGGCGGGTTCGAGGTCAGCCGCGCCGAGGCGGTACTCGAAGCGCTGTAAACCTCCGTGCCTGCCACCCTAACGGTCGTGGTGCCGTGCTACAAAGAGCGCGACAATGTCGCGCCCATGGTGGCGGCACTCGATAAAGCACTCACCGGCATCATCTGGGAGGTGGTGTTCGTCGATGATGACAGCCCGGACGGCACCGCCGCCGCCGCGCGCGCTTTAGCCCGGCAGGATTCCCGCGTGCGCTGCATCAAGCGCGTCGGCCGGCGCGGCCTGTCCTCCGCCGTTATCGAAGGCGCTCTATCCTCCTCCGCCGAATATGTCGCCGTTATCGATGGCGACATGCAACACGACGAAACCCGCCTGCCCTTAATGCTGGAAGCCGTGCGCAACGGCGCCGACATGGCGGTGGGCAGCCGCCATGTGCAAGGCGGCGATTCTTCCGGCCTGTCCTCCCCCTTACGCGTGCGCCTCTCGGAAACCGGCATAAAACTGGCGCAGATGATGACGCGCACCAGCGTTTCCGACCCGATGAGCGGCTTCTTCCTGCTGCGGCAGGATCTGTTCGAGCAGCTCGCCGGGCGGCTCACCGGGCAAGGTTTCAAAATATTGCTCGACCTCATCCTGGCCTCACCCCGCCGCCTCAATATCGCGGAAATCCCATATAAATTCCGTCCGCGCGCGGTCGGCGAGAGCAAGCTGGACGTGCTGGTGCTGGCGCAATTCGCCGGTCTGCTCATCGACAAAACCTTGCATGGGCTGGTGCCTTTGCGCTTCATCTCCTTCGCCCTGGTCGGCGGGCTGGGCGTGCTCATCAACCTCGCCGTGCTGCAGCTCGCCCGCGCGGCAGGGCTTGAATTTACGGCGGCGCAGACGCTCGGCACCATCATCGCCATGGTTGCCAATTTCCAGCTCA
>JAKBCX010000358.1 GCA_021807465.1 Pseudomonadota bacterium
CGTCGGCCAAGCGTTTCACCAACGCGCTGGAATTGCTGTTCTATAGCTGAGCACGGCGCGCCAGCTCGATCACGCGGCGGATTTCGCTCCATAAACCATATGCGTCCAGCTCCTCCGGGCTGGCCCAGACGCAGCCATCCGCGTCATCGCCGGGTATAGGCTCGCCACCCGCGTAGCGTGCCGCGAAATCGAGGATGGTATAATGGTACTCCACCCGCCCGGCATCGTCATAGGTTATGGAATCGGCATGGGCCACCATGGTCAGCGCCCCACAGCTCAGCCCGGTTTCTTCAAGTAATTCGCGCCGCGCAGCGGCCTCTGCCGTCTCGCCCAGCTCCTGCTTGCCGCCGGGCAGCGACCATTGCCCGGCCCCAGGCGGGCGGCCGCGGCGGATGAGCAGAACATCATCGCCTCGCAGCAGAATAATACCGACGCCGATATGCGGATGATTAGGGTAGGGGGACATTATCCGGCCCTCACAGTCTCAATCGCCTCGCGCTGGTCAAACAAATGCAGCAGCACTTTCACCGCCGCGCCGCGCTCACTTTCCAGCCTGGGGTCACGGTTCAGCAAAAGCACCGCATCCTTGCGCGCCAAATCCAGCAGGGCCTCATGCTTTTCCGGGTGTGCAAGCCGGTAGCCCGGCATGCCAGATTGTTTCGTGCCCAGATAATCGCCCGCGCCGCGCAGCTTGAAATCTTCATCGGCGATTAGGAAGCCATCATCCGTATCCCGCAGCAGAGACAGCCTGGTGCGTGCCGCCTGGCCGAGTTTCTCATCATGCAGCAGCAGGCAGTAGCTTTTTGCCGCGCCCCGGCCCACGCGGCCACGTAACTGGTGCAGTTGCGCCAGGCCAAAACGCTCGGCATGCTCTATCACCATTACGTTTGCTTCCGGCACATCCACCCCCACCTCCACAACCGTGGTGGCAACAAGTATTTTCTTCCGCCCGGCGGCGAAACCGGCAAGTGCCGCGTCGCGCTGGGCGGAATCCATTTTGCCATGCGCCAGCGCCACCTCTTCGCCAAAACGCTGCCGCAGCCGGGCGAAGCGTACCTCCGTCGCGGTCAGGTCTATCAGCTCCGATTCCTGCACCAGAGGGCACACCCAATATACACGCCCGCCCGCCGCGATCATGCGCGCGATGGCCTCCTCCACCCGCTCCAGATCGGAGAGGCTATGCATGGTGGTGGTAATGCGCTCGCGCCCTTGCGGCTTTTCGGTAATGCGGGACACATCCATCTCCGCCCAATGCGTCAGCAGCAGCGTGCGCGGAATGGGTGTGGCGGTCATCACCAGCATGTCGGCGGCTTGGCCCTTTTTGCCCAGGGCTAGACGCTGGTCCACGCCAAAGCGATGCTGCTCATCCACCACGGCGAGGCCGAGATCGTGGAACTCCACCTGCTTCTGGAAGATGGCATGGGTGCCGATAACGATGGGTAGGGTGCCATCCTTCAGTCCGGCCAGAATCCGCCGCCGCTCCGTGCCCTTTACATTGCCTGTCAGCAGCGCCACCGGCACGGGAGAGAGTCGCGAGAACGTGGCCAGGTGCTGGCGGGCCAATACCTCGGTGGGCGCCATTACGGCGGCCTGGGTGCCGGCCTCTACCGCGCGCAGGCAGGCCAGCAGCGCCACCAGGGTTTTGCCAGAGCCGACATCGCCTTGCAGCAGGCGCAGCATTTGGTGGGGGGCGGCCATGTCGGCATCTATTTCAGCCAAAGCCTGCAACTGGCCCGCGGTAGGGCTATGGCCAAACCGCTTCAGCGCCACGGCGCGCAGCCGCCCAGCACCTTTCAGCGAGCGCCCGGCCCGGCGGCGGCGCAGGCCGCGGACGATGGCAAAGCTGATCTGCCGCGCCAAAAGCTCGTCATAGGCCAGGCGCTCATAGGGGGTTTTATCCGGCACCTCGCGCGGGGCGTGCAGGGCGCGCAAGGCTTCACCAAAGCCGGGCCAGTTACGGGCGCGGAGCAGGGTTTTGTCCTGCCATTCGGGCAAATCCGGCAACACGGCCAGCGCGCCCAGCGCGGCGCGGCGCATCACGCGCGGCACAATCCCCGCCGTTAGCGGCCAGACCGGCTCTATCCAGGGGAACTCATCCTCCCGCAGCGCGCTGGCCACGTAGTCGGGGTGGTGAATCACCAGCCGGTCGGCAAACGTCTCCAGCTTGCCGGAGACGATCAGCTTGGCCCCCACCGGGTACTGCGTGAGCCGCGCCGCGTGGAACAGCGCGATTTCGGCAAAGCCGCTGCCATCGCCGATGATTACCCGGTGCGGCTGCGTCTTTTTGGCCGGCGGCTCGTGGCGGATGACCTCCACTCGTAGCGTGGCCACCTGGCCCGGCCGGGCCTCGGCTATGCGCGGCGTGGCGCGGCGGTCGGTGAAATCCACCGGCAGATGGAATAGCACATCTCGCACGGTATTGCCGTCCACCAGCCGCGCCATAAGCACCGACAGGCGCGGCCCCAGCCCAGGCAGGCTGGAGAGCGGTGCGCGCAAAGGGGCCAGAATTTCCACACTCACATGCTGACTCATGACCAAACCGCGCCTATACCGCAAGCCGACCATGACTGACGACACGCCACAGCTCGATAATCGCCGCCGCCGCCTTATCTACCGCGCCCAGCACAGGGGCACGTATGAGAATGATTTGCTCATCGGCGATTTCGTGAAGGCGCGAATCGCCACCATGACCGAGGCCGAGCTGGATGAGCTGGAAGAGGTGATGGAATTCCCGGATGCCGAGCTGGCCGACTGGCTGACCGGCCGCAAGCCCATCCCCGCCCATGCCGACAGCCCCATGC
>JAKBCX010000359.1 GCA_021807465.1 Pseudomonadota bacterium
TGGGTTGGGCAAGCACGGCGGGCGCAGGACATGGAGCAGCTCGTGGTCCGGCGCGCGGCTGACCATGCGACGCTGCGCTTTTCAGAAGCACTGAGGGAAGGCTTGAAGGCAGCATAGCCCGACATGTGACAGGGCTGCGAAAATCCGGCACAACATGGCTTCGTTAGAGCAGAATAAGCCTGGAACATTTCCACTCTTGGCCATCCGCGCAGACACGCCATCCTCGCCGTGGCACCGGCCGCGTCCATAAACACCCGGCGTGACGAGTGCTCCCATGTGGCCCGAGCAGATTTCCGGCACCCAGGTCAAACCGTGTTCAAAGCAACTTTGCCGTAAATTCATACCGGGCGTGGCAACCCCAGCCCCAGCAATGCGGCCAGAGAGAGTTCCGCTGCCCGCAACTGCGTGTGCAATTGAATTGCCTCGCGCTGGCGGTCTCCGGCCGCAGTGATGAGACCAGTCTCCGCCCTGGCATCCAGCATGCCCGCGCCGAAAGCGCGGCGCGCATCGGCGGCAATGGCTGCCGCGTGCGCGGCGGCCTGGTCAGCTTGGGCGGATTGGCGCTGTAATAGAATAATACTATGCTGTAATGTTTCCACGCCGCTGCTGGCATCGGCCAGGCTGGCCGCATATTGCGCGCGCAGGGCGGCGCGCGTGGCTTGATCGGCTTTAATGGCCGGGCGGTTGCGGTTGAACAGGGGCAAAGACAGCGTGACCTGAGGCCCGGCGCTGGTCACGCCTGATGTATCGCGCCCGCCTTGCACGCCGAGGCTGATGGGCAGGAACTGGCTGCGGATCGCGGCGCGGAGTTTTTCAGCGGCCACAGTGTAGCCGTAACGCAGGGCCAGCAGATCCGGCCGGCGCCGCGGCAAGGTCGCCAGAGCTTGTTGCAACTGCGCTGACGTAATCGCCGCCACATCAGGCGGGGCCAGAGAAACCGGAGTGCCTGACGGCAGCGCCAGCAGCGCGTCGAGCTGCGCTTCATCCCGCGCCTGGGCCTGTTCCTCGCTGTCTTGCGCCACGCGGAGGGCCGCCAGTGCGGTTTCCGTGGCGGACACATCCTGCTGGGTGAGATTGCCCGCCGCCGTCTGCGACCGTACCTCCTGGTTCAGCGCCGCCAGCGCCTGCTCATCCTCGCGCAGGCTGGCTAGCTGGGCGGCTTCGCCGTTCAGCGCCACGCCAAGCTGCTCGGCCTGCGCCGCCACCTGCCATTCCTGCCAGAGAATACCCGCATTCACCTGCAGCAGATGCGCCTTGGCGGCATTTACGTTGGCTGAGCGGGTGATGAGCGGCGAGACATCTTCCACCAGACTGCCGGCAATGGAAGACATGGAGGCTGGTCCGCCCAACAGCGCCTCGAACCCAATGGAAAGCGAGGGATCGGGCGGCGTTCCGGCCGCCAGTAATTCCGCCTGGGCAATGCCGGCTTGTGCCCGTGCGGCTGTCAGGTCCGGGTCTCGCCGCACGGCTAAGGCGGCAAGCTGCGTCAATGTTAAGGGCTTTGTGGCGGGCAGCGGGGCCGCAACTGGCGCCATGCCTGGCAAGGGGGCGGAGCGATAGGTGGCGCAGCCGGAAAGTATAGCCAGAACCAGCACAAAAGCACGCTTCATGGCTGGCTCTCCGGCTTCCGCCCGCCGCGCCCGGCCAGATAAAGCGCTGGCAGCAAATTGGTGCAGAGCAGCGCGCTCCAGAGAATGCCTCCGCCAACCACCACCGCCAGCCCTTGCTCTGGCGCAGCGCCAGCGCCAAAGCCCAAAGCCGTGGGCAACATGCCGAGAATCGCCACGGCGGTGGTGAGAAAGATGGGCCGGAAGCGCACGTTCAGCGCCTCGTCCACGGCGTCTTCGGGGTTCATGCCCGCTGCCTCGTTACGCTGGGCGCGGTCCAGCAGCACCACGCCATGGTTCAGGCTTACCCCGGCCAAAGCCAGAAAGCCGATCAGCCCGATGCCGTTCAGCCCCAGCCCGCTTAGCGCCAGGGCCAGCCCGCCACCGGTCATCGCCAGCGGAATTTGCGCCAGCAGCAAGACCGGCACACGCCTGCCGGAGAAGCGCAGGAACAGCACCCAGGCCAAAGCCGCGATGGCGGCAATGGCGGCCACGCCCAGCCCCAAAGCGGCGCTTTCCAGCATCGGGTATAGCCCGCCGAAGGTAATCCGCTCGCCTGGCGGCAGCTTCAGCCCAACCAGGGCACGCTTCGCCTGGGCGATGGCGAGGCTGGGCGCGGTGGTGGGGGTCGCCAAAATCTCCAGCGCCCGTGCGCCGTCGATATGCATGAACTGGTTGGGGCTGGTGGTGAGCGAGACATCCGCCAGCGCGCCCAAAGGCTCAGCGCTTTCCGGGCCTACCGGCAATGCGTCGAGTCCTTCCTGAGAGAGCAAGCGCGGGTCCGGCAGGCGTAGATAAAGCGGCAGCGGCGCCGCGCCGTCCGGCAGTTCGGCCACCACCTGCCCAGCCATCAGGGCGGAGACCTCACCGCTCAGCTCTGATGGCGTCATTCCGGCCGCCGCAAGCGCGGCCGGGCGCGGGGTGATGCGGATTTGCGTTTCCGGGTAGCCCTGGTCGTTGAACAAATCGCTCAACCCCGGCACGCGCCTCAGCCGCTGGGCGATTTCCTGGGCGGTGGCTGACATTTGGGTGAGATTGTCCCCGAATAAATCCAGCGCGAAAGGCTGCGGCAGGCCGTTCAGGCTCTCGCCCAGCCGCTCTATGGTCGGCGTATCGATACTGGTTTGCAACGAGGGGAATCGCGTTTCCGCCTGCACGCGGGCGGCGGCCTTCTCCAAGCTGGCCCC
>JAKBCX010000360.1 GCA_021807465.1 Pseudomonadota bacterium
CACCAGCTTGCGGAAATTCTCCGCCTGCTTGGTACGGTCGGACTGCAATTCCAGCCGCGTCAGCTTGGTCACGCCATCCACCAGCCCCGCCACTTCGGGGCCAAAACGCGCGCGCACTTGGTTCAGCGTGAGGGAGGTATCCTCCACCGTATCGTGCAAAATGGCGGTAACAATGGAGGCCACATCCAGCCGGTAGCCGGCCAATATGTTCGCCACTTCCAGCGGATGGGTAATGTAAGGTTCGCCATTATCGCGCTTCTGGCCCTCATGGGCCTCCATCGCGGCTTCGTAGGCAGAATCGATGAAGGCCGGGTCGGCCTTGGGGTCGTACGATGCCACGCGGCTCAGCAGCGGCATCAATTCCGGGTGGATTTTACCCGCACCACCCCCAACCCCTTCGGGGGTATAGGACAGGCTCAACCCCAGGCAGCCTGTCCGCATGGCACTTACCGGCGGGACTTGCCGCCGAGCTCTGCCTCAATCGCCGCCTGAATATCCTCAGGCGTCATTTCCTCAGCCTCAGCAGCCATGGCGGCGGCCTCTTCCTCGGCGGACACATCCTGAAGGCCGAAAATATTCTGTTCGGTCGGGATCAGGTCCACCACCTCCTCGTCCACCGGCTCCGGCTCGGGCACGCGGGAGAGAGATTTGACCAGATCGGCCTCCAGATTCGGCAGTCCCACCGTTTCCTCGGCAATCTCGCGCAGGGCGACAACCGGGTTCTTGTCGTTGTCGCGGTCGATGGTAAGCTGCTCGCCACGGCTGATATTGCGGGCGCGCTGCGCGGCCAGCAGAACCAGCTCAAAGCGGTTCGGCACCTTCAAAACGCAATCTTCAACAGTGACGCGAGCCATACGGGAAACGCTCCGGGGAAAAAGAAAACCGAGGGGCTGCCTTACCCTGCGCGCTGGCCCGATGCAAGTCTTATCCCCGCGCGGCAGGTTTGCGGGTTAATTATCCCAAGGCGTTATGTCCTGCGGCGGCAGCTCGGCCAGCAGCGTGGTAACGCTCTGGCGGTACACCGGGTGGCGCCAGGCCGGGGCCACGTCCAGCAACGGGCGCAGCACAAAGGCCCGCAAATGCGCCCTGGGGTGTGGCAGCACGGGGTCCGGCACCGCGCGGATGATGCCGTTAAGGTCGATAATGTCTAAATCCAGCGTCCGCGCCGCGTAGGGCGTGCTGCGCGTGCGGTCAAACTGGTTTTCTATGTCCTGCAGCCGGGCCAGCAGCACCTCCGGAGCAATCTCACCCCTCAGCTTTATCATGCCATTACAATAATCGGGCTGGCTGGCCGCCGGAATGGGGCTGGTACGGTACCAGGGAGAAAGTGCTACGAACTCCAGCCCCTCGATACCCCGCACCGCCGCGGCGGCCTGCTCGCAGCTTTCCCTCGGGCTGGCACCCGCCCGCCCCGGCAGATTGGCGCCAATGGCAACCAGAATCATTTGCTGCTATGCCCGTGCACGATACTCACACCCCGCCATTGCAAACTCCCCAGTCTTCTAACATTCTAATATGCTTTGTATATGATTTTTAACTTTTTCTTCCCGGGAAGAAACCCCCTATGATCCGTTTTTCTACACAAGAACGCACCGCGCTCTTCATCGATGGTGCCAATCTCTATGCCGCAACACGCAGCCTGGCCTTCGATATAGACTACCGCAGGTTGCTTGAATTTTTCGGAACCAAAACAAATTTACTGCGCGCCTATTACTACTCCGCCCTGCTGGAGACCGAGGATTACTCCCCCCTCAAGCCACTAACAGACTGGCTGGCCTATAACGGCTATTCTCTGGTTACAAAGCCCGCGAAAGAGTTCACCGACGCCATGGGGCGCCGCCGCATCAAGGGCAATATGGACATTGAACTGGCCATCGACATGCTCGAACTCACCCCGCATATGGACCATGCCATCCTGTTCTCGGGCGATTCCGATTTCCGCCGTCTGGTAGAGGCCGTGCAACGCAAGGGTGTGCGCGTTTCCGTGGTCTCGACCATAAAAACCAGCCCGCCAATGATTGCCGACGAGTTGCGCCGCCAGGCTGACCAATACATAGAACTGGCTGATATTGCCCCCGAATTCACCCGCCGCGCCACCGAATCGCGCCCCCGCCCGCAAAACCGGGACGATGATGAGGCATGACACCCCAAGCTGACTGCGCGCTCTGCCCCAGGCTGGTGGCCTATCGGGAGGCCAACCGCGCGGCCATCCCGCATGGCTTCAACGCCCCTGTTCCCAGTTTCGGGCCGCTCACGGCGCGGCTACTGGTGGTGGGCCAGGCCCCAGGCGTGAACGGCGCCAACACCACAGGCCGGCCCTTCACGGGCGATGTCGCTGGCCGGCTGCTTTATGCCGGGCTACTCGCCGCGGGCTTCGCCAAGGGCACGTATGCGGAGCACGCCGATGACGGGCTGAAGCTCCTCGATTGCCGTGTGACCAACGCGGTGCGCTGCGCGCCGCCCCAGCACAAGCTGGAGCGAGCGGAAATCCATAATTGCCGCCCCTATCTGGCCGAGGAAATCGCCGCGATGAAGAAATTGCGCGTATTCCTCGCCATAGGGCGGGAGCCGCATGAAGGTATTCTGCGCGTGCTGGGCCTGAAACCCGCCGCCTATAAATTCGCCCATGGCGCGCTTCATGAATTGCCCAACGGTCTGGTGCTGGCGGATAGTTTCCACACCTCGCAATACAACGTGAACACAGGCCGCCTGACAGCGGCGATGTTCGAAAAGGTTGTGCGCGATATACGCGGGTTGCTGAACTAACGCCGTTGCACTCGTA
>JAKBCX010000361.1 GCA_021807465.1 Pseudomonadota bacterium
ACAACCGGCAGGACCGCCGCTTCGAGCCGCGCCAGCGCCAGGAGTTCCAGCCGCGCGACCGTAACGAGCAGCGCCCCTACCGGCAGCCTCAGGCGCCGATTGCCGAAGCGCCCATCGACATTAGCTCCGCCCTGGAGGCCGAGTTGGCAGCCGCCGTGGCCGAACCGCCGGGCCTGAGCGAGCAACCCAGCATCCAGCACGAGCTGGCCATCCCCACGCCAGAGCCACGCGCCATTCCCATAAGTGCCGAGGCTCCGCCGCCGGCCGAAGAGCCTGCCGCACCCGCACCGCGCCGCCGCGGCCGCCCGCGTGCCGCCAAGGCTGAAGCCGCCTCGGAATAAAAGCCGCACCGCCAATGAGATAAGGCTGGCGGGTTTGAAAAGAAAAGGCCGTTTGCATCTGGGTTTCGCCCAGGCGCAAACGGCCTTTTCTGTTGGCTCGCCCCAGCCAGGGGCCAAGCTCCTGGCTGGGTAGCTTAAAGGGCTTCTCAGCCCTCAGCCGAATCCTTTTCCTTGCGCGGCTCCCTCTTGGCGCCCACCTGGTCGGAGATGTCCTCACCGGTTTCCTGGTCCACCACGCGCATGGATAGCTTCACCTTGCTGCGGTCGTCGAAGCCGATAACCTTCACCTTCACCGTATCGCCCTGCTTCACCACGTCCGTGGTTTTGGCAACACGGCCTTGGGCCAGCTCGGAGATGTGCACCAGCCCGTCCTTTGCGCCGAGGAAGTTCACGAACGCACCGAAATCGGCGGTCTTCACCACCTTGCCGGTATAGATCACGCCCACCTCCGCCTCAGCGACAATGCCCTTGATCATATCGAGCGCGGCCTGGATCTTCTTATCGTCGGAAGCTGAGACCTTCACCGTGCCGTCATCGCTGATATCGACCTTGGCGCCGGTCTTCTCGACGATATCACGGATGACCTTGCCGCCGGTGCCGATCACGTCGCGGATCTTGTCCTTCGGCACGGAGGTGGTGACAACCTTCGGCGCGTTGGCGGACACGCTCTCGCGCGAGCCGGTAAGGGCCTTGGCCATCTCGCCAAGAATATGCAGGCGGCCTTCCTTGGCCTGGCCAAGGGCAATCTGCATGATCTCCGGCGTGATCGAGGTGATCTTGATGTCCATCTGCAGCGAGGTCACGCCGTTCTCGGTGCCGGCCACCTTGAAATCCATGTCGCCTAGATGGTCCTCGTCGCCCAGGATGTCGGACAGAACGGCAAAGCCCTTATCCTCTTTGATGAGACCCATGGCGATGCCGGCGACGGGCTGCTTCAGCGGCACGCCCGCATCCATCAGCGCCAGAGAGGTGCCGCAGACCGTGGCCATGGAAGAGGAGCCGTTGGACTCGGTGATCTCGGAGACCACGCGCAGCGTGTAGGGGAACTGCTCCTTGGTGGGCAGCAGCGGATGCACCGCGCGCCAGGCCAGCTTGCCATGGCCGATTTCGCGGCGGCCGGGCGAGCCCATGCGGCCGGTCTCACCAACCGAGAACGGAGGGAAGTTGTAATGGAGCATGAAATGCTCCTTGAACTCGCCCTCGATGGCGTCGATGATCTGCTCATCTTGCGCGGTGCCCAGCGTGGCCACAACCAGCGCCTGGGTTTCGCCACGGGTAAACAGGGCGGAGCCATGGGTGCGGGGCAGCACGCCCACTTCGGCTAGAATCGGGCGCACCGTCTTGGTGTCGCGGCCGTCGATGCGCAGGCCGGTATCCAGAATGGCGTTGCGGACGATGTCGGCTTCCAACTCCTTGAACAGCCCCTTGGCGGCTTCCGCATTCAGCCCTTCCTCGGTCAGCTTGGCGGCGGCCTCTTTCTTCGCGGCGCCAATCTTCTCGTAACGGACCTGCTTCTGCGTTTCCTTATAGGCCTCGGTGATGGCGGTGCGGGCCAGTGCGTCCACGCGGGCCTTCAGCACCTTGGTCTCTTCGGATTCTTCCGGCAGCGCCCAAGGTTCCTTGGCGGCCACTTCGGCCAGCTCGATAATGGCCTGGATGACGGGCTGGAAACCCGCATGGCCGAAGGTGACGGCGCCGAGCATGATCTCTTCGGAAAGCTCGGAAGCCTCCGATTCCACCATTAGCACGCCTTCCGTGGTGCCGGCGACAACGAGGTCCAGGTGGCTCTCATCGCACTCGCTCACTGTGGGATTCAGCACGTACTGGCCGTCGATATAACCCACGCGCGCGGCGCCGACCGGGCCGAAGAACGGAATGCCCGAGAGGGTGAGCGCGGCGGAAGCGGCGACGAGGCCGACAATATCCGGGTCGTTCTCAAGGTCGTGGCTCAGCACGTTGACAACAACCTGAACCTCGTTGCGGAAGCCCGCGGGGAAGAGCGGGCGGATGGGGCGGTCGATCAGGCGGGAGACCAGCGTCTCTTTCTCGGTCGGGCGGCCCTCACGCTTGAAGAACCCGCCGGGGATACGGCCCGCGGCGTAGAATTTCTCCTGGTAGTTAACAGTCAGCGGGAAGAAATCCTGCCCCGGCTTGGCGGATTTGGCGCCAACAACCGTGGCCAGCACCACCGTATCGCCATACGAGGCGACAACGGCGCCGTCGGCTTGGCGGGCAACCTTGCCGGTTTCCAGAATCAGGGTTTTGCCGCCCCATTCCATTTCTTTGCGGAAATATTTGTCGAACATATACATACTCCAGCGCGGCCAGCCGGAGTTCTGGGCAAGGGATTAAGCGCATACAGCCGGATAAGGGCGGCGCCTCGGGCGGCAGGGTCTGGCAGCGGGTTGCCCCACATGCCTTACGACCATGTG
>JAKBCX010000362.1 GCA_021807465.1 Pseudomonadota bacterium
GCATTGTCCATGCCGCCCGTGCGCGTGGCGAGCATCAAGCTGCATTGCAGGCCGCTGAGGCGGCAGCGAAGCTGGCGCCTCACGATGTATGGCGATGGCTGGATGTGGCGGCTTCTATGCAAGCGCTCGGCCGTGGCGGAGAGGTGGCGCAGATTTATACGCGTATTCTTGAAATAGATCCGTTGAATGTGGAGGCCTTACTGCACTGGGGGCGTACCGCGCGCGCTGATGGGCGCCGTGGCGAGGCGCTGCGAGCATTCGGTGCCGCGGTAGCACTGCGCCCGGATGATACTTGGCGCTGGATTGACCTGGCAGAGGAGCTGAGCGCATTGGAGCAAGACCAGCCTGCGGGGCGGGCACTTGCAAGCGCTCTGGCATTGGACCCGGACCATGCGGTAGGATTGATCCGTGCCGCCCATTGCGCCCGCAGGCTGGGCGAACATGAGGTGGCACTGCGTCATCTCAGCCGGGCGGCTGAGCTTTCACCTGGCGATATGTGGCGCTGGATGGATCTGGGTGAAACCTTCGTCACGCTGGGTCGGCTGGATGAGGCGGAGGCGGCGTTCCGTCGCGCCGTGGAGGCGGCGCCAATCGATGTGCAAGCGGTGCTTCGCTTGGCCACCTGTATCCGCGCCCGCCGCGGCAAACCGGCGGAGCTGGCGTTTTACCAGGAATATAGCGCTGCCCATCCTACCGCATTATGGGCAAGGCTGCATGTGGCGGCTGGGCTGCGCGAGGCGGAAAAGCTGGACGAGGCTGAAGCGATTTGCCAAGAGGTGCTGGCGCAGGAGCCACAGAATGTGCAGGCTTTGCTGGGCCTCGGCCTATGCGCCCGGGCGCGGCAGGCCCATTCGCAGGCGCTTGATTTATTCGAACGGGCCGTGCAGTTGGCGCCAGACCAGCTTTGGCCGAATCTGGAGAGGCTGCACGCGCTGCGTGCCACCGGTGCCAGCAAGAAGGCGCTGGCCGAGGTTGAGGCGCTATGCCGCAAACATCCTGGTGAAATATCGGTATGGCTGGCATGGGCGCAATGCCTGCGCGATGTAGGGCGCCACGAGGAAGCGCTGGCAGCTTACGCTGAGACCGCCGCGAAATTTCCGGCCCATAATGGTGCGCTGGTGGAACTGGCAGCGGCGGCCCGGCGGCTGGGGCGGCATGATGAGGCGGAGGCGCATCTGGCGAGAGTTTTGGAGCGGGATCCGCTAAATGTGGAAGCCATAGCCGACCTTGGCAGTACGGCCCTGTTGCTGGGAGAAACCGCCGAGGCGTATCGCCGCTTCAACGATGCACTGACGCAGCGCCCGGACGAGCCGGTGTTCCAGATGGGCGTGATCGATAGTCTGGCAGCTGCGGGCGAGGTTGACGAAGCAGTGCGGCGGCTAGAAAGTCTGGAGGTGACGCAAGGTCCGAAACCGGCCTTGCGCGCGAAGCGCATTGGCCTGCTGCGCCAAACCGGGCGCTACCACGAGGCTATATGCCTGGCCCGCGAGACTACATCCCTCTACCCGAATAATTTCTGGCTCTGGTTCGAGCGTTTTTTCTGCGAGCTGCAAGCCGGGCCTGGTACCGCAGTGCAAATTTGCCTCGATCACATGCCCGCGTCCTCGCCCCGTGAGTTCGGCTTGCGTCAGCGCTGCCGCGGCTTGGCTGCGGAGGCTAGGCTGATGTTTGGCACTGCGTTGCATTATTACGCGGACGCAGCCCGGCTGCTGCCCGAGGATCCTGGCCCGCGCAACGACCTGACCCGCGCCAGCTTCATCACGATGGACCTGGAGGCGGCATTCACGCATTTGCGTGCCGCTGGCGCGCTGGAGCGGCACAATAACAAGCTGCGCGGGCGGCCCCTGAATGTGTCGCAAACCCATTATGGCCAGATTCTGGACGAATATCGTATGGACCAGGAAGCCGCGCGGGCGGTGGCGGCATTGTGGGCCCGTCCGCCGCGTGCGCGCTTGGCGGCGCTGCGTGAGCTGGTGGCGGCCTCCCCAGACAATACCGCACTCGCGGTCAGCCTGTTGCTTTCTTTACGCCAATGCGCCCCCCTGCGCGGTGCTCCGGTGCCCGGTATGGCGGTGCCAAGGGTCATCCACCAGTTTTGGGACAGCACGGACGTGCCGCCGGACATAGAGAAGCTGATGCAAAGCTGGCGGGAGATGAACCCGGGTTGGGAACTGAAGCTGCATAACGACGCCACAGCCGCCGCACTGCTGGAGGCGCATTTCCCCCAGCCGGTGCTGACGGCCTTCCGCCGCACGCACGAACCCGCGCAGCGGGCCGATTTGTTCCGCTTGGCTGTGCTGGCGCTGGAAGGTGGGGTGTACGCAGATTCCGACGACCGTTGCCTGCGCCCGCTGGATGAGTTCCTGCCCCCCGGCGCCGGGCTGGTGCTGTACCAGGAAGATTTGGGCACGCTGGGCAATAATTTCATAGCCGCGATGCCTCGTGCGGCGTTGTTGCTTAAGGCGCTGGAGCAGGCGGTGAATGCCATAAACCGCGGCGATACAGATATTGTCTGGCTGGCCACGGGGCCAGGGCTTATCAGCCGCGTGGTGGCGGAGGAGCTGGCCCGCGGCACCTGTATTCCAGCCGGCTTGTTCGTGTTCGACCGCCGCGAGGCTTTCCAGGCCATCGGCATGCACTGTGCCGCTGGTTATAAACGCGCCGGGCGGCACTGGCTGGAGACAAGTTTCTCCAAACGTGCTCCGCGTAAGGCGGGGTGAGGGCATCCGCCGGGGTGGAAGCATCGTGCTGAGGCACCTATGATGC
>JAKBCX010000363.1 GCA_021807465.1 Pseudomonadota bacterium
GCCCTGCAGCTCGGCGCCCGATTGCAGCCGGATAACGGCATTACAAATATTCGCGGGCAATGGCCGCGCGGCATACAAAAACCCCCAGAACCCGCAATCATGCGGCGTGGCCATGCCGATTTCGGCTTCGGCGTCCTGTCTGCGTATGCGGGCCATGTTGGCGGCGGAAAAAGAGATGGACCAGGCGGGAAAATACAAATCCGCGCTCACCAGCGCGTCGCGGCTGTCATCCACCCAGCCCGTAACGTAAATACCGCCGGTGGACGAGATTTTGACATGGTCGAGCATACCCGGCGGCGCGGCGTTTTTGCCCACATACCGGGCCGGGTCGGCATTCAGCACCACGCGGTCCCGCGCCGCGGCGGGCGGCAGCACTGTCGGGCGGCCCTCGGCGCGGCCATAACGTTCGTAATGCTCGCGCCCAGAGCCGAACGCCCCGGCTTTTACCGCCGCCAGAACATCGGGGTTGAGGCGCAGATACAGCGCCTCGTCGAAAGCGCCGGACGGGCCATCGCTCATGCCCGCCTCCGCGCCATGCGCAAAGCCTGCTTAAGAGCGCGGCCGCGCCACGCCATTGAGATAGCCAACCAGCTCATCCGACCCGGTAAAATTGAACGCACATGGCAGAATGCCATTCTTCTTGATCCTGTACCGCGCCCCAGTGAGCACGATATGCGGGCCTTTTGGCGAGAGCGTAACGGTCTGCCCCGGCGCAATATCCAGGCTTGCCAGCGGTGCGCCAGAGGCATCCACCAGCGCCGTGCTATCGGCAATGCTGCAACTCACGCCGGTCAGCGTATCCGGCGAGCCGCCGCTATTACGGATTTGGATGAAGCCTTCCGAATCCATTCCGGGCTTTTCGGTCTGCCAGACCGTGCCTTGGTCGAGCGTGAGTATGGAAATGGGATCGGCACACGCCGGAAGGGCAGTGGGCAGCAGGCAGGCAACAGCCAGAAGAAGCGAACGGAGCATCATGCAAGGGTCTCATATTTCTCGATTTGCCAATCGGCAGGCTCATTTGCCGCCATCTCGCACCATTTGGCAACCAGAGGATGGGCGCGCACCGCATCGCAATAGGCTTTTGCCCCTGCCGAGAGCGGCGGCGCGTAGGTAAGCAGGCGCGCCACCACCGGGGCGTACATGGCATCGGCGGCATTAAACGCCTCGCCGAATAAATAAGGCCCGCTTTGCCCAAACACGGCGCGGGTCTCGGCCCAGATCATCTCGATGCGCGCAATATCGGCCATGCTCTCGGGGTTCTGCCCCAGCCCCGCATAGTCACGGCACAGATTCATCGGCATGGCCAGGCGCAAGGCGCGGAAGCCCGCATGCATCTCGTTGGCGATGGCCCTGGCATGGGCGCGGGCAATACGGTCCGCGGGCCACAAGGCGGGGTTCAGTTCGGCGCAATATTCGGCAATGGCCAGACTCTCCCATATGCGCGCGCCGTCATGGTCGAGGAACGGCACCATGCCGCTAGGGGAAACCGCCTTCACCGCCGGGGAGTTGCCGCCGGCGAGGGGGATGAAAATCTCCTCGGCCTCCAGCCCCGCCAGCCGCACCATCAGCCAGCCGCGCAGCGACCAGGAGGAATACCGCGCCGTGCCGAGATAGAGCTTCGCACCCATAAACACCTCCCTGGGAAACGCGCGCGTGCTTAGCATGGCCTGCTGCGCCCGCCAAAATTTGAGGCGGCACGCGGCTTTGTGCTAGCCGGGCGCATGGTTTCTTCCCCCATAAGCTGGGCCGGGCTGGCGCTCACCCGCACGCTGGTCATGGGCATTCTCAACGTCACGCCGGATTCCTTCTCCGATGGCGGCGCCCATGCGGATGCTAGCACCGCCATCGCCGCCGGGCGGCGCATGATGGCGGAAGGGGCGGATATTCTGGATATTGGCGGCGAGAGCACCCGCCCTGGCGCGGTGCCCGTAACGCCCGCGCAGGAGCAGGCGCGCATCCTGCCCGTTATCCGCGCCCTGGCGGCGGAAGGGGCGGTGATTTCCGTGGATACACGCAACGCCGCCACCATGGCGGCGGCGCTCGATGCCGGGGCGCGGATTATCAACGATGTATCGGCCCTGACCCACGACCCGGAAGCCCTGCCCCTGGTGGCGGCGCGGGGCTGCCCGGTGGCGCTAATGCATATGCGCGGCACGCCGGAGACGATGCACGGGCTGGCCGCCTATCAAAACGTGACCGCCGAGGTACTGGCGGAGCTGCTGGCGGCCAGAAACCGCGCCGTGGCGGCGGGGGTGGCGCCAGAGGCCATCGCGCTGGACCCCGGGCTGGGCTTCGCCAAGCGTGGCGCCCAGAACGCCGCCCTGCTGCGCGCCACGGCGCAATTTGCGGCGCAGGGCCATGCGCTGCTTATCGCCTTATCGCGCAAGCGCTTTCTGGGCGAGATTTCAGGCGAGGCAGATGCCGCCCGGCGGGATGCGGAATCGCTCGCGGCGGGGTTGTTTGCCGTGGCGCGCGGCGCGCATATACTCCGCGTCCATGATGTGGCCGGGACGGCGCGCGCCTTGCGCGTCTGGCAGAGTTTGAATGTGGGTGATGATGGGCAACCAGGGTAAACGCCGCCTGTTCGGCACGGATGGAATCAGGGGCCAGGCTAATACGGCGCCAATGACGCCGGAAATGGCGCTGAAGCTGGGCCAGGCGGCGGGGGTGCTGTTCACGCGCGGCAACCACCGGCACCGCGTCATCATCGGCAAGGATACGCGGCTTTCCGGCTACATGCTGGAACCCGCGC
>JAKBCX010000364.1 GCA_021807465.1 Pseudomonadota bacterium
ATATTCCGCCGCCAGGTCGAACAGATCCATGGCGCGGGTGATGGTGAGATAGGCATTGGCATCAAAACGCTGCACGAAGGAGCTGCCCTGGTATTGCAGGTAGCTCTCCACCGCGAACTGGTCGCCCAGCGCGGAAAGCCCCTCGGCATTTTGCAGCTTGCGGCCGAATTTGCGCGTCAGCGCGGCCTCGGACACGTAGGTTATATGCGCCGTCATGCGCGCCACGGCCAGGCCGCGCTCGGGGCGCACGCCCTCGCTCCAATAGCGGCCCGCGTAAAAAAGCGGGTCGGCGGCAATGGCCTGGCGGCCAATTTCGTGGAAGGCGATGTTCTGCGCCGAATGGTAGGCGGCGGTGGCCACGGGCACGGCGGCGAACACGGCCTCGGGGTACAAGGCCGCCCAGGCCAGCACCTGCATGCCGCCCATGGAGCCGCCAATAACAGCGAAGAGGCGCGCAATGCCGAGATGATCGATGAGCAGTTTCTGCGCCCGCACCATGTCCTGGATGGTGATGGGCGGAAAATCCGGCCCCCATGGCCCGGCGCCGTCTGGAAGCTGGCTGAGCGGGCCGGTGGAGCCCATGCAGCCGCCCAGCACATTGGCGCAGATGACGAAATATTTGTCCGTATCCACCGGCTTGCCCGGCCCCACCATAATCTCCCACCAGCCGGGCTTGCCGGTTACGGGGTTGCGCTCGGCCACGTACTGGTCGCCGGTAAGGGCATGGCAGATGAGGATGGCGTTGCCGCGCTGGGGGTTGAGCGTGCCGTAAGTGCGGTAGGCCACCGTCACGCTCTCCAGCTTCCGGCCGCAATCCAGCGCCAGCCCGGCGGGGAAGGTAACAGCCTGGTGCTGGAGCTCGGTCAAAGTATCGGGTTGTGGCATCGCTGCCCCGATATGCGCTGGCGGCCAGGCCCGCGCAACCCTGGGTGCCCACGCGCCATGCAGGGCCGCTTGGCGCTTGGGGGGCAAGTGCGGTAACAGGACGGGCGATGAATACAGCACCCTCCCCGTCCAGCCGCCTGGCCGAACTCCGCACGCAACTCGATGCGATCGACAACCAGATTCACGATCTGCTGATGCAGCGGGCCAAGGTGGTGGAGGCCGTGGCCACTGATGGGGGCAAGAAGGGCACCAAAATCCGCCCGGGGCGCGAAGCCAGCATATTGCGCCGCCTGCTTGCCCGCCACCAGGGCGCGCTGCCGCGCCAGGCCATTGTGCGCTTCTGGCGCGAGATGTTCGGCGCCGCGCTGATTATCGAGGGCGGCCAGACCATGGCGGTGTGCGATGGCGAGGGTGGCGAAGCCCGCCTAGCCCTGGCGCGCGAGCATTTCGGCCCGCTCACCCCGGTGCGGCGCCACCATAACGCCTCGCAAACCCTGGCGGATATTACCCGCGAGGGCGGCGCGCAACTGGCCGTGCTGCCGGGTTTGGGCGAGGATGAGGACGGCAAGACAAGCTGGTGGCCCATGCTGACCAGCACCGGCGCCAAGCGGCTTTACGTGATTGCCAAAATTCCGTTCTGGACCAAGCGCGCCGAAGGGCTGCCGCAGGGCGATGCCTATGTAGTGGCCGCCGTGCCGCCCGATGCCAGCGGGCAGGATCGCGGGCTGGTGGCGTTGCAGGCCAGCGCCGATGTATCGCGCGCCAGCCTGGGGCGCCATGTGCGCGAGGCCGGGTTTGAGCCAGGCACGATGTGGGTGCGCCGCCTGCCGGGCGATACGCGCATTACCGCGCTGGTGGAGGTGGACGGGCTGGTGGAAGATAACGACCCTCGCCTTGCCGCCATTACCGGGCTGGAGGCCCCGCCCGCAGTGATTGGCGGCTATGCCGTGCCGCTGGGAGACAACGTATGAACGATACGGCCCGCAAGGCGCCAGCGCCCCGGCCCGAGGTGTTTTCCGTCGCCTCCTATGTCGGTGGCGAATCAAAGCTGCCGGGGTTTGAAAAGCCGCTGAAGCTCTCTTCCAACGAGGGTGCGTTCGGCGCCCCGCCCGGCGCCTTGGCGGCGCTGGCGGAAGCGGGCGCCAAGCTGCACCGCTACCCGGATGGCGGCTCTACCGCCTTGCGCGCAGCTTTGGGCCAAAAATTCGGCCTCAACCCGGCACAGATCGTGTGCGGCAATGGCTCGGATGATCTGCTCGGCCTGCTGGTACAAGCCTATGGCGGGCCGGGGACCGAGTTGCTGATGAGCGCGCATGGCTTCTCGATTTATGAAATTGCCGGGAAACTTGCCGGCTGCATCGTGAAGAAGGCGCCGGAAACGGACCTCACCACCGATGTGGACGCGCTGCTGGCGCTCGTTACGCCAGCCACGAAGCTGGTATTCATCGCCAACCCCAACAATCCCACCGGCACGATGCTGCCGCAGAGCGAGATGCAGCGCCTGCGCGCCGCCCTGCCGCCGGATGTGCTGCTGGTGATCGACGCCGCCTATGCCGAATATGTGGAGCGCGCCGATTACGACCCCGGCGTGAAGCTGGTGGATGCGGGCGATAATGTGGTGATGACACGCACCTTCTCGAAAATCTTCGGCCTGGGCGGCGCGCGGCTGGGCTGGGCCTATGCGCCGCCCGCCATTGCCGATGTGCTGAACCGCATGCGCATGCCCTTTAACGTGAACAACGTGGCCATGGCGGCCGGCATCGCCGCCTTGGCCGAGCCGGGCTGGCTGGAAAATGGCCGCGCCCACAACACCCAGGCCAAGCGCCGCCTGAGTGAGCGTTTGACCCAGGCCGGGCT
>JAKBCX010000365.1 GCA_021807465.1 Pseudomonadota bacterium
GCCATCCGCCGCCGGCGTTTTTGCGCCGGGTGCGGCCAGCGTTTTACCACGGTTGAGCGCGTGCAGTTGCGCGAGCTGACCGTACTGAAAACCGATGGCCGCCGCGTGGCGTTCGACCGCGACAAGCTGGCCCGTTCCATCCGCGTGGCGCTGAACAAGCGCCCGGTGGATGAAGAGCGGCAGGAGCGCATTGTGAACGGCATTGTTCGTAAGCTGGAGGCCAGTGGCGATACGGACATAAAGAGCGACCAGATTGGCGAGGCGGTGATGGATGCGCTGAAGGCCATCGATGCCGTGGCCTATGTGCGCTTTGCTTCGGTTTACCGCGATTTCCGCGAGGCCAAGGATTTCGAGGAATTTCTGGGCGGCATGGATGGCGCGCCCTTGGCCACGCCCGAATGAGCGATACAGGGTTCATGCGCGCGGCCATCAGCCTGGCCCGGCGCGGGCTGGGGCAGACCGCGCCTAACCCTTCGGTGGGCTGTGTTATCGTCAGGAGTGGCGTTGTTGTGGGGCGCGGCGGCACAGCCCCTGGCGGGCGGCCCCATGCCGAGGTGCAGGCGCTGGCGATGGCGGGTGAGGCGGCGCGCGGCGCGACGGCTTATGTAACGTTGGAGCCGTGCAGTTTTACTGGAAAAACAGGGCCTTGTGTAGATGTTTTGATCTCCGCCGGCATTGCCCGCGTGGTGGTGGGCACAACCGATCCACACCCCAAGGTGAACGGCGCCGGGCTTACGAAGCTGCGCACGCAAGGTATTGAAGTTACAGAAAATGTGCTGCGTGATGAGTGCGAGGAGCTGATTGACGGCTTTGCCGCCACCATCCGTGAGGGGCGCCCGTTGATGACGCTGAAGCTGGCCAGCTCGCTGGACGGCAAGATCGCGACGGCCAAGGGTGAGTCGCAATGGATTACCGGCGAGGAAGCGCGGCGCATGGCCCATGGCTTGCGCGGGCGGCACGATGCTGTACTGGCCGGGGTAGGCACGGTACTGGCGGATGACCCGGATCTGACCTGCCGTATAGTGGGTTACCGCGCCGCGCCGCTGGTGCGGGTTGTGGTCGACTCGCATTTGCGTACGCCCTTGCTCTCGCGGCTGGTGCGTGGGGCGGGGGAGCACCCGTTGTGGATTTTGCACCGTAACGGGGCCGATAAGCACCGCAGAAAGGCGCTGGCGGCGGCGGGGGTTAAACTGATCGAGCTGCCCGCCTCTTCCGCCGGGGTTGACCTGACCGCGGGGATGCAGGCCTTGGCCAAGCACGGGCTTACCCGCGTGCTGGTGGAAGGCGGCGGCACCATTGCCGCAGGGCTGCTGCGCGCCCAGTTGGTGGACAGGCTGGCCTGGTTCCATGCGCCTTGCATTATGGGCGCTGATGGCTGGCCCGCGGCCCAGGCCTTTGGCGTGAACCAGCTTGCGCAGATGCCGCGCTTTGTGCCCCTGGCGCAGCAGCGTGCGGGTGCCGATATGCTGACAGAGTTTAAGAAGGCTTAGTTCATGTTCACCGGACTGATTACCGGCATCGGCATCGTTACCGAGGTCACGCCCTTGGGGGCAGGCGCGGATGCGCGTTTTACCATACGTACCCCGGATAATGATGTCTGGGCCAAGGCGGATAAGGTGCTGGGCGCCTCCATCGCTTGTTCTGGCGTGTGCCTTACCGTGGTGGAGTCCGGGCCGGACTGGTTCACCGTGGAGGTTTCGGCCGAGACACTCTCCAAGACCAGCTTGGGCGCCTGGGGCGAGGGCACGAAAATCAATCTGGAAGGCTCTCTGCGCATTGGTGATGAGATGGGCGGGCATATTGTCTCCGGCCATGTCGATGGCCTGGCGCGGCTTGCTTCTATTACGCCTGAGCACGGCTCTACCCGTTTTGTGTTTGAGCTGCCGGAGGCGCTGGCCCCTTATGTGGCGCCCAAAGGCTCGGTGGCGTTGAATGGCGTTTCGCTGACCGTGAATGAGGCGGAAGGGCGGGTATTCGGTGTGAACATCATCCCGCACACGCTTGCCCATACCAATTTCTCCACCCTGGCGGTGGGCGATGCGGTGAATGTGGAAATAGATATGCTGGCGCGCTATGTGGCGCGGCAGTTGAGTTTTAGAGCAGCCGCAGGCTGATTTTAGTGATGCGTAAACCACAACCGGCAATATGCTACCCGGCCCCGGCCTTGCCCGGCCGTGAAGGAAAGACCCTATGGAAAGCCTGAAAAGCCCGCTGAAAACCGCCGGGCTGCACGATTACATCTCTTCCGCCGCCGAGATTATAGAGGAAGCGCGCGCCGGACGCATTTTCATTCTGGTGGATGATGAGGACCGCGAGAATGAGGGCGACCTTATCATTCCCGCGCAGTTCGCCACGCCGGATGCCATCAATTTCATGATTAAGCACGCGCGCGGCCTGGTGTGCCTGGCCATGACCAAGCAGCGCTGCGAGGCTTTGGGCCTGCCGCTGATGACCCAGGCCAATGGCACAAGGCACGAGACGGCTTTCACCATCTCTATCGAAGCCAAGGAGGGGGTGACCACCGGTATTTCCGCCGCCGACCGCGCGCGGACGGTTTCTGTCGCCATTAATTCCGAGATGGGGCGCAACGATATCGTCTCCCCAGGCCATATTTTTCCGCTGATGGCGCGTGAGGGCGGCACGCTGGTGCGCGCCGGGCATACCGAAGCGGCGGTGGATATTGCCCGCCTGGCCGGGCTTATTCCGGCGGGTGTCATCTGCGAGATCAT
>JAKBCX010000366.1 GCA_021807465.1 Pseudomonadota bacterium
CCTGTATTGACGACATCGCCAGCGCTGTAGAGTTCGATGCCAACCTGGCCGCCAGTGATTGTGCTGTTATTCACAACCGTATCGCTTGTTTCGCCAAGGGCGGCTGTTGTGCTGCTGCTTATATCGCCAAAATTTGTAAGCGTACTATCCAGGTACAGAAATACCTCACCGCCGATCTTCCCAAAATTTGACACATTGTCGTTGAAGCCGCTGGCCGCGATGGCCGTTGGCGAATCCTCGACGGCGCCATTTTGGCTGATGGTCAGGCTGGCCGCATAATTGCCTGCGCCGGGTGTTGCGAGCGTGGTGATTGTGCCTGTAATGGTACTAATCAAGACAGATAACCTCTGTAAGCCGCTGTTTTTATCTGGGCAGGAGAGGCACAAGCAGGTTTCCTCACACCGCTGTTCGCAGCGCCTGATGGCCAATAAGTATGATCGCGCCCAGAACGACCGTACTATGCATAAAACGAGACCTGGAAAGGTTGAGATACTTTCCAGAAAATAGCTGCGGAGCTTCCACCCCTCACGCCGAATCTAACAGACGCTTTCCATGCGCGGTATTATTCGCAAATTTGGTTTTGTGGTGGTTGCCCACAGAAAATACGCTCTGCGAAGAATCATCTAACGGGGGTGACGCTCCTTCAAGTCTAACAAAACTTTGAGTTGAAAAATAGATCAACTATATTGTTTGTCAACGTACTATTTAACGTCAGATAGATTAAATATTTTTTTGGTAGTCGATCTTGTGGCGGATCAGCTCCAGCGCGCGGGCAAAGGCCGCGTCCGCATCCATGCCGGTCGTGTCGATCAGCTCCGCGTCCATGGCCATCATTAACGGCGCGGCGGCGCGGGTGCGGTCGGCCTCGTCGCGTGCATGCACATCGGCAATTACATCGGCCAGCTCTATATTTTCCCCTTTTGCGAGAAATTCCTTATATCGCCGTTCCGCTCGCGCCTCCACGCTGGCGGTGACGAAAAGCTTTACATCCGCATGTGGGAAAATAATCGTGCCAATGTCACGGCCATCGAGCACAGCGCCGTGGCTGTTGCCGAAATGGCGCTGGAAATCGAGCAGCGCCTGGCGCACTTGTGGAATCGAGGCGACCTGGCTCGCGGCTTTCGAGGTTGCGGCATCGCGCAAATCTGTGCGCTTCAGGTCCTCGGCCGCCAATGCCTGGGCCGCGGCCAGGGCGGCTTGTACATCACCCGGGTCTTGCCCCGCCTCAAGTACGCGCTTGGCGGTGGCACGGTACAAAATGCCCGTGTCCAGGTAGGGTAGGCTCAGCGCCGCGGCGATGCGCTTGGCCAGCGTGCCCTTGCCCGCCGCCGCCGGCCCGTCGATGGCGATAATCATGCCGCCTCCATGCGCGCGCCGAGGCCGCGCATCAGGCGCAGGAAGCCGGGGAAGGAGGTGTCGATAAAGCGCGCATCGTCAATGCTGACAGGCGCACTGGTGATCTGGCCGAGAACCAGCGCGCTCATGGCCAGGCGGTGGTCCATGTGTGTTTCCACTAGCCCGCCGCCGGGAATCGTGCCGGTGCCGTGGATGATGAGGTCGTCCTCCTCAATCTCCACATGCACGCCGTTCACGCGCAGCAGCGCGGCGGTGGCGGTCAGGCGGTCGCTTTCTTTCACGCGCAGCTCATGCAGCCCGCGCAGTCGCGAGGTGCCGCGCGCCGCGGCGCACAGTACCGCTAGAATCGGGTATTCGTCGATCATGCTCGGCGCCCGCCGCGCTGGCACATCCACCGCGCGCAGTTCGCCATGGGCGGCGAGAATGTCGCCCACCGGCTCGCCACCCGCCACCCGCTCATTCTGCACGGTTAGAGACGCGCCCATTTCGCGCAGCGTGGTAAACAGCCCGGTGCGCAGCGGGTTCAGCCCCACATTCCGCACGGTCAGGCTGGAGCCAGCCGCCAGCAGGCTGGCGGCAAGCGGGAAGGCGGCGGAGGATGGGTCGCCGGGCACGGTAACATCGGCCCCACGCAGCTCCGGCTGACCCTTTAAGCGAATCACCCGCCCATGCCCGGCGCTGGCTACCGAAACATCGGCGCCGAAATGGCGCAGCATGTTCTCGGAATGGTCGCGCGTCGGCTCCGGTTCTTCCACCTCGGTAATGCCTGGCGCATTCAGCCCGGCCAGCAATATGGCCGACTTAACCTGCGCCGAGGCCACTGGCAGCCGGTAGTTAAGGGGCAGCGGGTTGCGCGCGCCGATGATGGTGAGCGGCAGCCGCCCGCCCTCGCGCGCGAAAAACTGCGCCCCGGTGGCCGAAAGCGGGTCGATCACGCGCTTCATTGGCCGTTTGCGGAGAGAGCCATCGCCGGTCATCACCGAATAGAAATCATGCGTGGCGAGAATCCCCGCCAGCAGCCGCGCCGCCGTGCCGGAATTGCCCATGTCCAGCACATCCGCCGGCTCGGTCAGCCCGCCTATGCCGCGCCCGGCCACCAGCCAATCCGCCCCCTCGCGCGAGATGCTGGCCCCCAGCGCGCGCATGGCGGCGGCGGTGCGCAGCACATCCTCGCCTTCCAGCAGGCCAGAGATACGAGTCTGCCCCACCGCCAGGGCGCCGAACATGAGGGCACGGTGGCTTATGGATTTGTCGCCGGGAACGATGCAGGTGCCGGTAAGGGGCTGTGCAGGGCGGGCGGCCCGGTGCGGGCTGGGTACGGAAGAGTCCATGCCGCGCGCTTAGCACGGCATAAGGTGTTTGACATAGCG
>JAKBCX010000367.1 GCA_021807465.1 Pseudomonadota bacterium
ATATCGGGCGAGGTCGCAAGCGGCTGCAGCGGCAGCGTCACAATCGCCGCCACAATCAAGGCGATATGCGCGAAGCCAGAGATATAGGCGCTACGGCGTAAATCGCGGTCCAAGTACTCTTACTCCTAGCCCTTATTGGCTACCGGGCTGCGCCAGCAAGGCCACCTTGGTGAAACCGCCTTGCGTGATATTCGCCATCACCTGCACCATGATGCCGTATTGCACATCCTTGTCGCCGCGCACGAAAATCCGCTGGTCGGGATTGTTCTTCGAGGCTTCCTGCAACGTGGCCACAAGGTTGGACAGCTCCACCTTGGTATCGCCCAGATAAATGCCGCCATCGGACTTCACCGAGATGGTGATGGGCTTCATATCGCTCGGCGCCGGCTTGGCGTTGGCGTTGGGCAGGTTGACGTTGACCGAGGAGGTAATCATCGGCGCCGTGACCATGAAGATGATCAGCAGCACCAGCATCACGTCCACCAGCGGCGTGACGTTAATCTCCGCCATCGGGCGGTAACGCTTCCTGCCGTTCCCCGGCCCCAGCAACCCGCCTGCCATTTACTTATGCTCCTCGGTCTGGCGCGACAGAATGGCGGAGAATTCCGAGGCAAACCCCTCCAGCCGGGCGGCGAAGCGCGCCAGATCGTTGGAGAGCTTGTTATAGGCCAGCACCGCCGGAATGGCGGCCACAAGGCCGATGGCGGTGGCGAACAGCGCCTCGGCAATGCCCGGCGCCACCACCGCAAGGTCGGTGTTATGCATGGCGGCAATGGCCGAGAAGGAGTGCATAATGCCCCAAACCGTGCCGAACAGGCCGATAAACGGCGCCGTGGCGCCGACGGAAGCCAGGAAGATCATGAACCGCTCCAGCCGCTCCATCTCGCGCATGATGGTCACGTTCATGGCCCGGTCCACGCGCTCGCGCACGCTGGTCTTGCCAATCTCGCTGCCCGCGATGCGCGCGGTGCGCTTCCACTCGCTCATGGCCGCGCCAAACACGGCGGCAATGGGGTTGGCGGGGTCCGCGCCCTCGCGGTCGAACAGCGTATCCAGGCTGCCGCCGGACCAAAACTCATCCTCGAACTGGTTGGCCTCGCGGTTCACGCGGCGCAGGCTCACCGTCTTTTCAATGATGATGGTCCAGACCCAGATGCTGGCGAGCAGCAGCACGATCATCACCAGCTTCACCACCGTGTCCGCATGCAGGAACAGGCTGAGCAGCGAAAGGCTGGAGCCGCCAGGTGCCGCGACTGCGCTTTGCGTTACAGAATCGTTCAATGTCTTACACCCCGTTCAAATTTTCAGCCGCGCCGCGAAGGCACGCGGAATGCGCGCCGCCCTCCCATCCGAGACCCGCGCGCACCCAAGCCCCAGCTCAAGCACGGCGAGCGAGTCGCTGTCTCGGATGAAATTTTGGCGAAGCGTTACAGTTGCGCCGTTCACTTCGGTAAATTCCGTCTCAACCCGGATCAGCTCATCGATGCGTGCGGGGCGCTGATAGTGCAAATTGACGCGATGCACCACGAACATGACGCCGAATTCCGCAATTAATTCAGCATGGGGGGCGCCCATCTTGCGCAAGGCTTCCGTGCGGGCGCGCTCGGCAATGGCTAAGTAATTGGCGTGGTACACAATGCCGGCGGCGTCCGTGTCCTGGTAATAGATGCGGGTGGTGTAGGTGTAGATCATACTCGGCCAAGTCTGGGCAGGAAGTGGGGCGATTCTGTGGCGCGGAAATGCCTAATCCCCCAGCAGATCATACTGCTCCGGCCGCCCTCTTGGCGGCTCCAGCCCCAAATGCCGCCAGCCCGGCTCGCCCAGCATCCGCCCGCGTGAGGTCCGCAGCAACAGCCCTTCCTGTATAAGGAACGGCTCCACCACATCCTCCAGCGTGTCCCGCGCTTCGGCCAGGGCCGCCGCCAGGGTTTCCACCCCTACCGGGCCACCGCCATGGTGCTCCGCCAGGCGCTTCAGGTAGCGAATATCCATCGCATCCAGCCCCTTATGGTCCACATCCAGCCGCGTCAGCGCGGCATCGGCCTGCGCCTGGGTTACCGGCCCGGCCGTGCCGGTGGTGAAATCGCGCACACGCCGCGTCAGCCTTCCTGCCACGCGCGGTGTGCCGCGTGAGCGCTTGGCAATCTCCTGCGCGCCTTCATAGGAAAGGTTCATCCCCAGCTTTTCCGCCAGGCGGATCACAATCCCGGTCAACTCATCCGGCGTGTAGAACACCAGCCGCAGCGGAATCCCGAATCTGTCACGCAAGGGCGTGGCCAGCAGCCCGGCCCGCGTGGTGGCACCCACCAAAGTGAAGGGCGGCAGGTCTATCCGCACAGTGCGCGCACCCGGCCCCTCGCCGATAATCAAATCGAGCTGGAAATCCTCCATCGCCGGGTAGAGGATTTCCTCAATCGCCGGCTGCAAGCGGTGGATTTCGTCGATAAACAGCACGTCCTTTGGCTGCAAATTGGTCAAAATCGCCGCCAGATCGCCACTTTTCTGGATCACCGGCCCCGATGTGGCGCGGAACCCCACCCCCATCTCGCGCGCCACAATCTGCGCCAGCGTGGTTTTGCCCAGCCCGGGCGGGCCGTGCAGCAGCACATGGTCCAGCGCCTCGCCGCGCACCCTGGCAGCCTGGATGAACACTTTCAGGTTTTCCCGGCTGGCTTGCTGCCCGGTAAAATCATCCATTGTGTTCGGCCGCAG
>JAKBCX010000016.1 GCA_021807465.1 Pseudomonadota bacterium
GCGCCGGGCGCGAGGTTGGGCAGCTCACGGTCCTTGGCGAAACAATCCGCGCTCTCGCATACTGGTCCCACCACATCGGCGGGGCTTGCCGCTTCGTGGAATTGCACCGGATTCACCGGCAGAATGCCATGCCAGGACTCATATAAAGCCGGGCGCATCAACTCATTCATCGCCGCATCCAGCACCACGAAGCGCTTGCTCGTCTGCTTCTGCAGCACGACCGAGGCCAGAAGCAGTCCCGCAGGCCCCACCAGATAACGCCCCGGCTCCATCAGCAGTTTCACACCCAGCCCGCCCACGGCTTGCTTCACCACGGCGGCGAAGGCGGCCAGGTTCATGCCCGGTTCATCATGGTAGCCAATGCCAATGCCGCCGCCGAGGTCCAGCACCGTCACGTCCAGCCCTTGCGCCCGTAGGGTCCGCACCATTTCCGCTGCCTTGGCATAGGCGGCGGCATAGGGGGCTGGGGAGAGAATCTGACTGCCAATATGCAGTGCCAGCCCGCGAATGGCGATGCCGGGCAGGGCACTGGCACGGGCGTAAAGGGCGGGAATATCCGCCGCCGCGATGCCGAATTTATTCTCCGCCAACCCGGTCGTTATCTTGGCATGCGTCCCGGCATCCACGTCCGGGTTCATGCGCAGCACAATGCTGGCTGTGGCACCCAGGCGTGTGGCCAGGGCAGAGATCATCTCCAGCTCTTCTGCGCTTTCCACGTTAAATTGGCCAATTCCTTGGCCCAGCGCGGCCTCTATCTCCGCCGCCGCCTTGCCCACGCCGGAATAAACCACATCCTGCGCCGCAATGCCGGCCCGCCGCGCGCGCATAAACTCGCCCAGGCTCACCACATCCGCTCCAGCGCCAGCCTGGCGGAAAATATCGAGTATGGCGAGGTGGTCGTTCGCTTTAACGGCGTAATGGATATGCACGGGCAAATCCTGGGCGCGGAAAGCCGCCTGCAGCGCGGCAAAGCGCGCCCGCATGGTACCTGCACCGTAAACCCATACCGGCGTGCCATACTGGTCCGCAATTGTGTTCAGCGGAACATCCTCGAAGCACAGCCCATCCTGCGCGTTCATGGAGAAGCCAGGGCGCGCGGTCAGCAGATCGCTCAGGCCCGGCTCAGGACCGGTGAACATTGCATCAGCCATCTTATTGCGCCGGATAGGGATGGGGGTAGGTAATATCGGCCGCCGGGCCGGGCGGCGTTGGCGCCCCCCTGCGGCCGCACCCGGCCAGGGCCAGCACGCACAGCATTGCCATAAACAGTCTCATTGCAGAGCCTCCAGCCAGCCAGATGCCGCTTTTACCACATTGGCGGGCGCGGTGCCGCCATAAGAAGTGCGCGATGTTACCGATGCTTCCACCGTGAGTACGGCGAACACATCCGCCGTGATACGAGGCTCGATGCTCTGCATGTCCGTCAGGGAGAGGCCGGAAATATCCACCCCACGTTCCTCGGCCAGCCGCACCACACGGCCGGTTACATGGTGCGCGTCGCGGAAGGGCATTTTCAGCACCCGCACCAGCCAGTCGGCCAGGTCGGTGGCCGTGGCAAAGCCGCTGCCGGCCAGGGCCGCCATGCGCCCCGTGTCGGCCTTCATGTCGCGCACCATGCCAGCCGTTGCGGCTAGGCACAGGGTAATGGCGGAAATGGCGTCGAACACCGGTTCCTTATCTTCCTGCATATCCTTGGCATAGGCCAGGGGCAGGCCCTTCATCACGGTCAAAAGCCCCATCAGCGCGCCGAAAATCCGGCCCGTCTTGGCTTTGGTCAGTTCAGCCGCATCCGGGTTGCGCTTTTGCGGCATGATGGAGGAGCCGGTGGTGAAGGCGTCTGAGAGCGCGATGAGCCGGTAGGGCGAGGAGCACCAGATTATGACCTCCTCGGCAAAGCGCGAGAGATGCATCGCCATGATGGAAATTGCCGCCAGGAATTCCAGCGCGAAATCGCGGTCGGATACGGAATCCAGCGAATTTGCCGTTGGCCGGTCAAAGCCGAGCGCCGCCGCGGTGGCAAAGCGGTCGATCGGAAAAGAAGTCCCAGCTAGCGCGGCAGCGCCCAGCGGGCATTCATTCAGCCGCTTGCGCGCATCTTCAAGCCGCCCGGCATCGCGGTTCAGCATCTCCACATAGGCCAGCAAATGGTGACCAAAGGTAACCGGCTGCGCCGTTTGCAAGTGTGTAAAGCCCGGCATCACCGTGCTTGAATGCTCCGCCGCGCGCTCGGCCAGGGCGCGCATCAAATCCTTCACCTGCGCCAGAATCCCATCAATCTCATGGCGCACATATAGGCGGAAATCCGTCGCCACCTGGTCGTTGCGGCTTCTCGCTGTGTGTAAACGCCTTGCCGCCTCGCCAATTCTTTCCGTTAGCCGGGCTTCGATATTGGTGTGGATGTCTTCCAGCGCGTCAGAGAAGCCGAACCGCCCATCCTCGATCTCGATGGCGATTTCTTCCAGTCCGCGCGCGATGGCGGCCTGGTCTTCGGCCGATATGATGCCCTGCTTGGCCAGCATGGCGGCATGGGCCTGGCTACCGGCTATGTCCTCGGCCCAGAGCTTGCGGTCGAAGCCGATCGAGACATTAATGGCTTGCATTATCGCATCGGGTCCGGTGCCAAACCGGCCGCCCCATTGCAACTGGCCTTTCAGGGGAGAATCATCCTTGTCCGTCACGTCGAAGCGTTCCTTGCATTCCAGGCGATCGATCATCGCCGCCGCGACTGGATTAGCGGCGTGTGCCTTTGCAGGCAATCGTGCCGGGGCACAGCCGGATGATTCCGGCCTGCCGGATGCGGCGGATGAGTTTACGGTTATAGAGCCAGCTACCCCCCCGCCGCTGCAACTTACAGATGCGAAAGGCAAGAAACTCAGCCTTGCCGGTTATGCAGGGCATGTGCTGGTGGTGAATATTTGGGCCACCTGGTGTGGCCCCTGTGTCGAGGAAATTCCCACTCTCGCCGCCCTGGCCGGAGAAATCCGCCAATTTGGCGGGCTGGTCCTCCCTATTTCCATCGATATAGACGGCGCGCAGGCCGTGGAGCCATTTTACGAGCAGCACCACATCACCAACCTGCCGATTTTGCTGGACCCAGATGGCCTTAATCTGGACTTGCTCAATACGAATGGCGTGCCGGTAACCATTGTTATTAACCCGGCTGGCAAGATGGTGGCCCGGCTGGATGGCGGCGCGGATTGGAATACCCCGCGCGTGCGGGCCTTTTTGCAGTCTCTGGTGCCAGCCAGGCCCAAACCCAAAGCTCATGGTGTAACGGCGATATAAAACCCTCCCGGGTATGGGCCGGGAGGGTAGCTTTTGCGCTTGGCGCGTTACTTGGCGCGCGCCAGGCTGGCGGTAATGGCGGCCTCGGCGGCGGCGCGGTCCGCCCAGCCGGTGATTTTGACCCATTTGCCCTTCTCGAGATCCTTATAATGCTCAAAGAAATGCTTGATCACGTCACGCGTGATCGCGGGCAGCTGCGTCACCTCGGTAATATCGGTATATTGCGGGTGCACCTTGTCGTGCGGCACGCAAATAATCTTCTCGTCCTGGCCAGATTCATCCTCCATCTGCAGCAGCCCGATGGGGCGGCAGCGGATAACGGCGCCGGGCACCACGGCGGTGGGCAGCAGCACCAGCGCGTCGGCCGGGTCGCCGTCATCGGCCAGCGTGCCGGGGATGAAGCCGTAGGCGGCGGGGTAGGTCATCGGCGTGAACACAACGCGGTCAACCACCAGCGCGCCGCTCTCCTTGTCGATCTCGTATTTCACGCCGGACCCGGCGGGAATCTCGACCACAACATTAATGTCGCGCGGCAGGTCCTTGCCGGGGGAAAGCTTGCTGACGTCCATAGACCGGAACTCCTGTTGATGACTGCGGCGCGTATAACCCGGCCCGGCGCATCTTGCCAACGCGGCCGTGGCTTGTATGGTGCGGCAGCCTTTCAGGCCTCTGCTGAGAGGGTGTGCGCCGGTAGCTCAACGGTTAGAGCGGACCGCTCATAACGGTTTGGTTGCGGGTTCGATTCCTGCCCGGCGCACCAGTTTCAGGGATTATTGCAGCGCTCCATCCCGCGCGTCATTCCCCGCGAGAAGCGCCTGCAAATCGGCCTCGGCCCGGCTGCTTTCCTCCTGCAGAATTTCGGTCTGGGCCTCGAGTTTCATCGCCTCATCCTGCAGGCCAAACATATAACCATTCGCCGGCACAAGCCGTGTCATCCTTACCTGAAGCTGGTTTTGCAGCTCCGCAATTTCTTTCAGGAAGGCCAGCAGCAGGGCCGCCTGCGCTTCTTGCGGGTACTGGCTCCATTTCTGCCGTATGGCGGCGTGGGTTTCAGCAGCCAGAGCGTAAGCCAAAGAGGGGTTATTTGGGTGGCAGGCATCCAAGTCCCGGTGCAGCCGGGTCATGGCGGTGGTTATCTCAGCAATCGGTGCGGCCGCAGATGCGCCAGACACCCTCCCGCCAATATGGCTGGAAAAGGGGAATGAAACATTACGGGCGGTATTCTCTGCTGATTTCACCATGTCGTCCAGACTCCGGCTGGCATCCCAAATGGCCATCTGATGAAGCCGGGCAAATATTTAAAGTAATAACAAATTTGCACGGCGTTAGTCCCGGGCAGGCGGCCACAAGCCCAGCCTTGCCACCAAGGCTAACACCGCATTTATAGTGCACGAAGTTACAAATATGTTATAGATAAAATATGGTTATTTGCAGATAGATACAGGGTAAATCTGTAAACTGTGTAAAGGGGGCGACGTATTTTTTGTTCGCCCATTCACACAAAAAGCAGCTATAAAATTAATCAATCGAAAAGAATTTCTTGCCGTAACTAGCGACAGCTCGGCCCAGCCCCGCTTCCGGCATGCCCCGGCAATTCTGCGTGGCTGCCTTGCGAGTTCGGTAACGCGGCCTAGAGACGCGCATAATCCAATGACCACGTTATATTTTCCCCCAGGCTGATACAGTACCTATACGCCAATCGGGCAGCTAATCAGCGAGACGAAAATATTCTGGATGAAGAATGGTTGGGGAGATAAAAGATATTACATACCATTCAGCCGCGCCGTATCGCGCGGGGCACGGCTCATAGAATTCCCTGTGTAAGGAAGCTGCCTTCTATAGAAGCTGTGCGCGGTTTCTGAAAGCCGCCGGGTATGCGGAAGTGAAGCTGATGACCGGCATTTGCGGCAGGGGCGCAGCGGCATCAAGAAAAATCTGTCCCGCCCCGGGGGGGCAGGTGGAATGCTTGCAAACGTAACCGCCTGCTCGCGGCCGCTAGACGTGGCCCGCCTCTGCGGCAATGGGCGAGGCAGCGGTGCCGCCGCAAGGCAAAAGCCGGGTAGGAGCAATCCTCGCGCCCCCTATGACGACCGCCCGGATTTATGCAAAGAGCAACGGCATGTGGAGACGAAGCCTGACCAACCCGCCCCTGCCAGTGAACCGCCATCTGGCAAAACCATGCCCTTTAGCCGGGCTATAGAATATCTGAACCGCCACGCTTAGTCGAAATTTTAAGGAAATCAGTTAGATGGCCGCTTATCAGTACGTGTATGTGATGAAAGACCTCACCAAGGCCTATCCGGGCGGGCGCGAGGTGTTCAAGGGCATCACCTTGTCTTTTATGCCTGGTGCCAAAATCGGCGTGCTCGGCGTCAATGGTGCCGGTAAGTCCACCCTGCTGAAAATCATGGCTGGTATCGAGAAGGAATATGGCGGCGAGGCCTGGGCGGCCGAGGGGGCGCGCGTCGGCTATCTGCCGCAGGAGCCGCAGCTCGACCCCGAGAAGAACGTGGGTGAGAACGTCGCCGAGGCCTTCGCCGATCTGCGCAAGGCCATCGCCCGCTTCAACGCCATCTCGGAAGAATTCGCCGAGCCGATGGACGATGACAAGATGAACGAGCTGCTCGCTGAACAGGCGCAGTTGCAGGAGATCATCGATGCCGCCGATGGCTGGGACCTCGACCGCCAGATCGAAATCGCGCTGGATGCCCTGCGCTGCCCGCCGCCCGAGGCTGATGTCCGTCCGCTTTCCGGCGGCGAGCGCCGCCGCGTGGCCCTGTGCCGCCTGCTGCTGGAAAAGCCAGACCTTCTGTTGCTCGACGAGCCGACCAACCATCTCGACGCCGAGTCGGTGGCTTGGCTGGAGCGCACCCTGCAGAACTACGCGGGCACCGTTATCCTCGTCACCCACGACCGCTACTTCCTCGACAACGTGACCAACTGGATTCTCGAAATCGAGCGCGGCCGTGGCTACCCGTATGAGGGTAACTACTCCGCCTGGCTGGAGCAGAAGCGCAAGCGCTTGGCACAGGAGGAGAAGGAAGAATCCGCCCGGCAGCGTGCCCTGGCCGAGGAACAGGACTGGATTTCCGCCAGCCCCAAGGCGCGCCAGACGAAAAGCCGCGCCCGCATCCAGCGCTATGAGGAAATGCTGCAAAAATCGCAGGAGATGCAGACCGGCGTGGCGGAAATCGTTATTCCGCCCGGTCCGCGGCTGGGCGGCACGGTTATCGAGGCGATCGATCTCTGCAAGGGCTTCGGTGACCGCGAGTTGATTGAAAATCTGAACTTTAAGCTGCCCCCTGGCGGCATCGTCGGCGTCATCGGCCCCAATGGCGCGGGTAAATCCACTCTGTTCAAAATGATCACCGGCCTTGAAAAGCCGGATTCCGGAGCGCTCAAAATCGGTGAGACTGTGAAACTTGGCTATGTCGATCAGTCGCGCGATAGCCTCGATGCTAACAAGAACGTCTGGGAAGAAATCTCCGGCGGCACGGATGTCATTTATCTCGGCAAGCGCGCCGTCGCCTCGCGTGCTTATGTCGGTGCCTTCAACTTCAAAGGCGCGGACCAGCAGAAGAAGGTCGGCGTGCTCTCAGGTGGTGAGCGCAACCGCGTGCATCTGGCCAAGATGCTGAAGTCTGAAGCCAACGTCATCCTGCTCGACGAGCCGACCAACGATTTGGATGTGGATACGCTGCGCGCGCTGGAAGAAGCGCTGATGGAATTCCCCGGTTGTGCCGTCATTATCTCGCATGACCGCTGGTTCCTTGACCGCTTGGCCACGCACATCCTGGCCTTCGAGGGCGACAGCCATGTGGAATGGTTCGAGGGCAACTTCCAGGCCTATGAAGAAGACAAGCGCCGCCGCCTTGGCCAGGACGCCACTGAGCCTCACCGTATCAAATACCGGCCGCTCACGCGGTAAGCCGGAGGTACCTTGCTGAAACATAGGCAAGGAGAGAGGGGTGTTGCTCCCCTTGTCCCTCCGCCGGGAGCCGCCGGATGAGCGTGACCTGGGCCTGGGCCGTAACCACGGCCCGCTTGCGAATGACCCCCGTGGGGCACTGGGACTTGCCGGACCTGGTCCGGCTGAAAGGTGACCCGCGCGCCTATGCCCTGATGCTGGGCGGGGTGAGGGGGGCGGTGGATGCGGCGGCGGAACTGGCGCACGACATCCAGGATTGGGGTCGTCATGGTTACGGCATGTGGGCGGTACGGGCGCAGCGTGGAAAATTCCTTGGCATTACGGCGCTCATGCACAGGCCGGATGGCCGCGGCGTGGCCCTGCGTTTTGCTTTCCTGCCAGAAGTGCGTGGCTTGGGCTTGGCCAGCGAGGCCGCAGGGGCCGCGCTGAATTATGGGCATAATAATGCGGGGTTAGAGCGCATTATCGCCATTGCCCGGCAAGATAATTTCGCATCCCGCGCGGTTTTGGGGGGCATCGGCATGTCGCATGCCGGGGAGTTTATGCGCGATGGAAATTTAATGTATGTTTATCAATCTATTTTAGGTAGAAACACGGGGTGAAATCGCGTCCATGATGGGCGAGAGCTATTGCTTTTGGTCCCTGTTTTGTCACTTAAACTCTGCTGTGACACGCGAAGAGCACATGTCGATTCTCTCTTTTCTTGGACGTGCCATGAGCGGCGCGCAGGAAGCGGTTGACGTTGAAGCGGATGCAATCATCCGAGCCTTTTTTAAGCGCAACCCAGATGCCGCTTATCATGTAACCAAGTTGGCCATGGCTTTGGCCGCGCAGCCGCAGCCGTGTGCTGCCCCCCAAAAATCCCGCAACTGGCTTACCTCTTTGCTGGAACGCCGCGATAATTTTGCTTCATAGCGATATTGCAACTCATGCGTGCTAGTAATAGAATTGTTAGCAAGTGGAGGTAGAAATGGCGGACTTCGCGGCAAAACCAGCCTCGGCCAGAATGCGGGCGGAACGGCTAGAGGCCCGTATCACGGTCAGTCAGAAGGCTCTCATCGAACACGCCGCGGCGTTGCAGGGTCGTTCGGTGACCGACTTTGTGCTGAGTTCCGTGCAGGAAGCTGCGGCCAAGGCCATAGATGAGCATCAGCGCCTTACCCTCTCAGTGCGTGATGGGCGGTCCTTTGTGCAGGCCTTGGTGGGGCAGAAGGCGCAAGCGTGCCGCGATGAGGATTGAACCGCTCACCCAAGCGCATGAACGTGGCGGTTTCCGCTGCGGTGTTCCCTCGTTCGACAAATATTTCCGCGCCCAAGCCGGGCGCGATGTGGCCAAGAACCTGGCCGCCATTTTTGCCGGCGTTCTGCCAGAGGGAAAAATCGTCGGCTATTATGCCCTCTCATCGGCTACAGTATTGTTGCCAGATTTGCTGGGCGGCCCGCAGCGTCTGGTCTCGCGCTACCCCGCGCTTACGGCGGCACGGCTCACGCGGCTCGCGGTCGATAGGCGCCATCGGGGCCAGGGTTATGCCGCCGTCCTGCTGGCCGACGCACTCAACCGCCTGCGCGCCTCACCTGTGCGGCCCATGGCCGTCATTGCCGAAATTCCTAATGAGGCAGCCCGGTATTTCCTGGAACATGCCGGCTTTCAAAGCTTCATCGACCAGCCCAACCGCGCCTTCCGCATGCTGCAAGCTGCCCAGAACCGGGAAGCTGCCTGACATTCTGGCGGTTTCATTGCCCGTTAAGCACGCTGTGTCAGGTTAAAGTCCTCTGTAAACTGGACCTAAGTGACATGTCGGCATTGATTCTGGAGCTTAAACAAGGAGAGTCGATGATCCTGAATGGCGCGCTCATACGCTTCAAAACCCGCACAAGGCTGGAATTGAATACGCAGGCACGCTTCCTGTTCGGCAAGCAGATCATGCACGCGGAGGAGGCCACAACCCCTGCCCGCAAGGCCTATTACGCGCTACAGCAAGCCTATATCGGCGCAGAACCGCAGCGTCCTGCAGCCTTGGCTCATGCCCGCGCGCTCATGCAGGCTCTGCGGGACGAAGCCGCTCCCGAGAGCCGCCAGGGATGGGATGCGCTGCTTGCCGCCAGCGCGGAAGAGGCGGGGTTTGAGGCGCTGAAGCTGGCCCGGCAGATGATTCGCGCCGAGGATGTTGCCGCTCTCAGGCGCTGAGGGACCGCAACGTCCGCAGCCGTGCCAGAGCCGCTGGCACGTCCGGCGTCACCTCGAATAAGCCGCGCACAGATTCACGTGCGAAGCCGCGCGCAATGGTCTGCTCCACCATTGCCACGAAAGGCTGCGCCCAGCCCAGAATATCCACCAGAATGATCGGCTTCTCGTGCTGGCCAAGCTGCTTCCAGGTTAAAATCTCGATGGTTTCATCAAAAGTTCCCAATCCGCCGGGCATGACGATGAATGCATCGCCCAGCGCGAAAAGCCGCCGCTTGCGCGTATGCATCGAGTCGGTGACGATCAGTTCTGTCAGCCCGTGAAACTCCACCTCGCGCCGCCGCAGGAAGTCTGGGATAATGCCGGTTACCTCGCCGCCTGCCCCAAGTGTTGCGGCGGCGGTAATGCCCATAAGCCCCACATTGCCGCCCCCAAATACAAGCCGCATGCCGTTTTCCCCCAGCCCTTGGCCCAACGCCTTGGCGGCTTCCGCGTAGGCCGGGTCGCTGCCGGGGGAGGAGCCGCAAAACACGGTGACGGAAAAACGGTTCATATGGTCTCCCCTCGCTTCCAGTTCCGCCCCGTTCGTGGCAGGCTAGGGGCGACATGGCAAGCAAGCAGGACAATTCGGGCGAGAAGCCCGCACCACCACGCCGCCGGATAGAGCTGATCGCGCTCCTGGTTCTGGCTGGGTTGGTGCTGGTGGATTTGGGCAGTATGCTTTACCTCCATCGCCATCGCGCCCCCGCGCCCCCCGCGGCGCAGGCCCCAATGGCTGCTGCTCCAGCCACCCAGGAAGCGCCGTCTGGACCAGAATTCGATGTCGTGCGCGTGGACCCGCAAGGCAATGCCGTTCTGGCCGGCCGAGCCGTGCCGGGTGCCGTGGTCACTGTTAAAGATAATGGTGCCATACTTGGCACAGTCACGGCGGATGCGCAGGGCGCCTTTGTATTGCTGCCCGCCAACCCGCTTAAGCCGGGCGCGCATACCATCACAATTTCGGAAAAACTGCCCAATGGCGCGGTGTTGGCCAGTACCGAGAATGCGTCCATAAATCTTCCTGGCAATGGCGGGCAGGCGCTCACCGTGCTTTCAGGCGCCAATGGCAGCGCCGTCCTATCCGGCCAGGGGCCGCAGCCTGGTGAGCTGGCGCTTGGCGCGGTGGATTACGATACGTCGGGTCACGCCGTTTTTTCGGGCACATCGCCCGCGGGCGCCAAGGTTAATCTCAGCCTTGGCAACCAGCTCATCGGCAGCACGGTGGCCGATGCCAAGGGGCGCTGGCATATTACCGCGCCCACCCCGTCTGGCAGCGGCATGCTCGTGCTCAACGCCACCACCAGCAATGGCACGCAACTGCCCGTGGTTACCGCGCCCTTTGCCCCCGAGACGCTGAAAAACGCCCTGGCCGAGGGCCACATCATCATCGCCCCGGGTGATTGCCTCTGGATCATCGCCAAGCATATCTACGGCGAGGGCACAAAATACACCCTCATCTATGCCGCTAATGCCGGCCAGATTCATAACCCGAACCTGATATTCCCAGGGCAGAATTTTGTTCTGCCGCGCAAATAAGGCCAAATGACCACATGGATATTGTCGAGAGTGTAAAATCGGTGCTCAGCCCGCCGCACAAGGCTGGCTATCCATTCATTATCGGCGGTCTGGCCGTGGCCGTGCTGGGTCTGTTCGTGTGGCAGCCGCTGGCCTGGATCGGCGTGCTGTTCACATTGTTCTGCCTTTATTTTTTCCGCGACCCGGACCGCATTCTGCCACCGCGCGCGAATGTATTCGTGGCGCCGGCCGATGGTTTGGTGGTTAGCATTGAGCAAGCGGTGCCGCCCGCTGAGCTTGGCCTGACCTCCGCCCCGCGCACCCGCGTTGCCATTTTTCTTTCGGTTCTGGACGTGCATGTAAACCGTTCTCCCATTGCCGGTACGGTGGAGAAAATCGCCTATCATCCCGGCCTGTTCCTCAGCGCCGCCGAGGACAAAGCGAGCGATGACAATGAGCGCAACTCGTTGTTGCTGCGCCTGCCCACGGGTGAGGAAGTGGTGGTGGTGCAGATTGCTGGCCTCATTGCCCGCCGCATTCTGTGCGAGGCGCGGGAGGGCCAGACCCTGGCCACGGGCGAACGCTTCGGCATCATCCGTTTCGGCAGCCGGACCGATTTGTACCTGCCGGAGGGCTGCATGCCGCTCATCGCTGTGGGCCAGCGCATGATCGGCGGCGAGACCGTGATCGCCGAGCTGCCCGGCGCCGCATGACACCGCGCCGCCGCCTGCCGCGCCGCCAGCGCTTTTCCGGGCAGAGCTTCAACCGCATGCTGCCCAACCTGATGACGCTGCTCGGCCTCTGCGTTGGGCTGTCATCCATTCGTTTTGCCATGGATGGCAAGTTCAGCACGGCAGTTTTTGCCCTGGCCGTGTCGATGGTCATAGACGGGCTGGATGGCCGCATCGCGCGCATCCTCAAGGCCACATCCCGCTTCGGCGC
>JAKBCX010000368.1 GCA_021807465.1 Pseudomonadota bacterium
GACCGGCGCAAGAGGTGGTGGCCGAGATAAAGGCCGCGGGCGGCGAGGCCGTGGCCAATACCGATTCGGTGACCACGCCGGAAGGCGGCCAGGCCATTATCGACACGGCCCTCAAGCATTATGGCCGTATCGACATCCTCATCCATAACGCCGGCAATGTGCGCCGCGGCGCCATAAAGGAGCTAAGCTACGAGGATTTCGAGCTGGTGCTCGACGTGCATCTGCGCGGCGGGTTCCATGTGGTGCGCGCGGCTTTCCCGCATATGTGCGCGGCCAAGTACGGGCGCATCGTGCTCACCTCCTCCATCAACGGGCTATATGGCAACCCGAATGTGGTGAATTATTCCGTCGCCAAGGCGGGGCTTATCGGGCTGTCCAACGTCGCGGCCATCGAGGGCGCGGCGGAGGGCATCAAGTCCAATGTCATCATCCCCGCAGCCGTTACGCGCATGGCGGAAGGGCTGGATACAAGCCAGTATCCGCCAATGGACCCAGAACTGGTGGCGCCCGCCGTGGCGTGGCTGGCGCATGAATCCTGCTCGATTACCGGCGAACAGCTCATCTCGGTGGCCGGGCGCGTGGCCCGCGCCTTCTCCGCCGAGACGGAGGGCGTGTACCGCTCCTCCTGGAGCATCGAGGATATTGCCGCGAATATCGAGGCCATCCGCGACACCAGCAAGCAATGGCTGTTCGCGCCCGCGCCATCCGGCCATATCGACCATCTGCGCCGCAGCTTTGCCATGGCCAATGAAGGCGCGGCCAAGGAAGCCGCCAAAGGCTGACACAGCCGCGTTAGCGTACTCGACGCTAAACAGCATCTCCCGGCTGGGAGATGCTGCAATAAGGGGAGCAACAATGTTCAAGCAAATCTGCTTTTTCCGCAAACGCCCGGATATGACCATGGAGGAATTCATGGATTATTACGAGCACCAGCACTCCACCATGGCCAAGCGCATGGGGCTGAAACCCGCCATTCCCAACGCGGTGCGCTATGTGCGGCGCTACCTGAAGCCCGAGATGAACCCGGTGACCGGCGAGTTCCACGATCCGGGCTATGATTGCCTCATGGAAATCTGGTGGAACAGCCGCGAGGATTTCGAAAACTCGCAGCGCATAATCAGCAGCCCGGAGCGCAAACCCATCACCATGGCAGATGAAGAAAGGCTCTTCGCCTCCCATGCCAATCCGGTCTGTTCCATTGTGGAATATGATTCACCAATGGGGCCGAATGGGGAAGCGACCAGGGTTGAGGTTAAATACGGCGAGTAGCCTGCCCTTATGGCATAATCCCGCGCGTCAGAATCTCCACCATCCGCGCGGCAATTTCCGCCGGTTGCAGCTTGCCGTCCGGCTCGTGCCAGCGCGCGGTCCAGTTCAAGGCCCCGGCAAAGGCAAAGGCGGTGAGTTTCACATCCGTCACCTTGGCCGAGCCGTCGGCCGTGGCATCCTCGATCAGCTTCCGCATGGCCTGGTCGATCTCGGCTTTCAGCGCGCGGAATGAGGGGCGGATTTCCGGCGAGAGCACTTCATCCCCCGTGCGGATCACGCAGCGGCTGAAATCATCCATAATGCACTCGCCGTAGCGGCGCAGGAAGCGCTTCAGCCTGTCCATGCCCGTGCCGGGCAGGCTGGCGCCCTCGCTCGCCGCCGCGCGCAACTGCTCCAGCCCAATGCGCATGCACTCAAACAGCACCTGATCCTTGGCGCCGAGATAATGGTAGATCAGCGGCTTGGAGATGCCCAAGGAAGCCGCCACATCGTCCAGCGAGGTTTCATGAAAACCGCGCTGGTTGAACATGCGCACCGCCGCCAGCAGCACGGCCTCGCGCTTGGCCGCCCGCTCGCTTTCCCGCTGTTCCGCAGTACGGAAGGGTGACGCCTTGGCGGCGGTTTTATTCATGAAAACACCTGCTCCATTCGCTTGACGAGTATAAACGGCCATGGCATTTACTCAAGAGTAAATAACCTACGAGGAAGTCAGTGGTTCTCGACGATACCCAGACAGCCATCCAGGACAGCATCCGCGATTTCGCCCAGAACGAAATTCGCCCCAACAGCTTTGCCTATGAAGCGGCCAAGGGCTACCCGCCCGCGCTTTTCATCCGCCTGGCGGAAATGGGCCTGATGGGCATGACAGCGCCGGAAGAGGTTGGCGGCGCCGGGGCCGATTACGTGTCCTACGCCCTCGCCCTTATCGAGCTGGGTGCGGCGGACGGGGCACTCTCCACCATTGTCTCCATCCAGAACAGCCTGCTCATCAACGGCATCCTCACCTATGGAACCGAAGCGCAGAAAGCCCGCTTCCTGCCGGAACTCACCTCCGGCCGCATGATCGGCGCCTTCGCGCTGACGGAAGCCAATGCCGGGTCCGATGCCTCCGCCATTTCCACCCGCGCCACGCGCGTGGAAGGGGGCTGGAAGCTGAACGGCGCCAAACAGTTCATTACTTCCGGCAAAATCGCGGGCGTAACCATGGTTTATGCCGTTACCGACCCGGCAGCAGGCAAGAAGGGCATCTCCGGCTTCCTCGTCCCCACCAACTCCCCCGGCTATGTGGTGGATAAGGTGGAGCACAAGCTCGGCCAGGGCGCGTCCGACACATGCGCCATCCGGTTCGACGATGTATTCGTGCCTGATGAGCTGCTGTTCGGCGGGCAAGGCCAAGGCTACAGGCTGGCTCTGTCCAATCTGGAAGTTGGGCGC
>JAKBCX010000369.1 GCA_021807465.1 Pseudomonadota bacterium
CAAAACGCTGGGCCGAGCCTGCAACAATATCCGCGCCCATTTCACCAGGCGGGGTCAGCAGCGTCAGCGCCAGCAAATCGGCGCACACAATGCTGAACGCGCCTTCTTCCCTCGCGGCGGCAATCTCGGCGGTCAAATCGCGGATCTCGCCGGTGCTGCCAGGGTAGTTCAGCACCAGCGCGAACGGCTTGGCGGCTTTGATGGCCGCGACATCGCCGGGCCGCACATCCACAATCCGCCAGCCCAGCGGCCAGGCGCGCGTGGCAATCACGGCGCGGGTTTGGGGGTGAACATCGGCGGCGATGGCGACGATCTTGCTGCCTGCCTTGTGCAGCGCATGTGCCATGGCAACACCTTCCGCCGCCGCCGTGGCTTCATCCAGCAGCGAGGCATTGGCGATTTCCAGCCCCGTAAGGCTGGCCACCATGGTCTGGAAATTCAGAATGGCTTCCAGCCGGCCTTGGGAAATTTCTGCCTGATAAGGGGTATAGGCGGTGTACCAGCCCGGGTTCTCCAGCACGTTGCGCTGAATGACCGGCGGGGTGAACGTGCCATGGTAACCCAACCCGATGAGCGATTTCTTCACCACATTCAGCGCCGCCAGCCCGCGCAGCTCCTCCAGCACCGCGGCCTCGGAAAGCGGCGGGGGCAGGGCCAGCCCGGCATTGGCGCGAATGGATTCCGGCACGGTCTGGGCGATGAGATCATCCAGCGAGGCGGCATTCACCGCCTTCAGCATGGCGGTAATTTCCGCGCCGCGCGGGCCTATATGGCGCGCGGCGAAGGCATCATCCCGTTCCAGGGCAGCAAGGTCTTCCAGCGCGCTCATGCCAGCGTACTCAAATATTGGTCATACGCGGCGCGGTCCATCAGCGTGCTTACCGCCGCCACGTCCGCAAGTCGCAGCTTGAAGAACCAGCCAGCATCCTCGGCGCCGCTATTCACCAGCCCCGGCTCGTCCACAATGGCCTGGTTCACCTCCGCCACCGTGCCGGAGAGCGGCGCGTAAATGTCAGATGCCGCCTTCACGCTCTCCACCACCGCGCAAGCCTCGCCCGTGGCCACGTTGCGGCCGATCTCGGGCAGTTCCACAAACACAATATCCCCCAGCGCGTTCTGGGCATGGCTGGTAATGCCCACCGTTGCCAGCCCGTCATCGCCGAGCGCAATCCATTCATGATCCTTGGAGAAAAATACTTGGGTCATTGGCTGGTCCTTTCAGCGAACATAGTTGTGGGGAACGAAGGGAAGGGCGGTAACGATACCCGTAAGCGGCTTGCCGCGCACGATAAGCCGCAGCGCCGTGCCGGGCGCGGCGCAGGCGGCGGTAACATAGCCAAGCGCGATGGGCGCCTGCAGCGTGGGGGCAAAACAGCCAGAGGTTACCTCGCCCACGCGCGCGCCCTCGTGCTGAATCTCGGCCCCGGCGCGGGCTGGGGCGCGGTCTTCCAGCCTTATCCCCACCAGGAGCGTTTTCACCCCATCGGCAAGCTGCTGGTTGATGGCGGCAGCGCCCATAAAATTACCAGCGGCAAGGCGTTTTTTGGAAAGCGCAAAGTTGAGCTGGGCGGAAACGGGGCTGGTCTGTTCGGTAATGTCGTTGCCATACAGGCACAGCCCGGCTTCCAGCCGCAGCGAGTCGCGCGCGCCCAGCCCAGCGGGCATGGCGCCGCGCGCCAGCAGCGCCTCGGCCAAGGCCTCGCCCTGCTCACCAGCGCAGCCAATCTCGAACCCATCTTCGCCCGTATAGCCGGAGCGTGTGACGATGCAGGGAATACCAGCCACATCCAAAGGTGCGGCATCCATGAATTTCAGCCCGGCGGCCTCGGGCACAATCTCCGCCGCCTTCGGCCCCTGCACAGCCAGCAAAGCGCGCTCGAACCGCGTGGTAACCTCCAGCCCGTGGGCGCGCATATGCGCTACATCCACCGCCTTTCGTCCGGCATTCAGCACCGCTTGCAGCCGCGTGCCGAGATTGGCGACCATCAGGTCATCGATAATCCCGCCTGCCTCATTAAGCAGCAGCGTGTAGCGCTGGCGGCCGGGCTTCAGCCCCGCAATGTCGCCCGGCACCAGGCGCTCCAACCCCGCCGCATCGGCAATTTCCACCTGCCCCATATGCGAGACATCAAACAGCGCAGCGCCCGTGCGGCAGGCCTGATGCTCGGCGATGATGCCCTGGTATTGCAACGGCATCTCATAGCCCGCGAACTCGACCATCCGCGCGCCCAGGCGCCTGTGCAGCGCATCCAACGGTGTTTTTTGCAAAACAACCCCCAATTCCGATCAGCCGCCGGCGGTGCAAGTGCCGGCATTCCTGACCCCCCTCTGTCTTTGAACCTGAGAGATTCGGATTACACACATAATCCTTGACCCCGTCGGTGCGGCGGCATGGCCACCGGCTTTCCAGAGTGCCCTGTGACGGTAACGCAGCCCTTTGTGCCTGAGCGGTTCCGGGGGCCGGTTGCGCCTTCGGCGGTAGCGGCTTTACAAAGCGCGCCACTCTCTCCTGCGTCCGTAAAGGACGCCCCCCTTTTGCATCAGGGCACAAGATTTGCAAAGCTGATTTTCATGCGGCGACACAAAAACAAGGATTCCCGTTACCATGCCCGATAATAGCAAGCCCGTCCCGGCCCTGGTTGTGGAGGATATTCATAAATCATTCGGCCCCGTGGAGGTGCTGAAAGGCGTATCCGTTAC
>JAKBCX010000370.1 GCA_021807465.1 Pseudomonadota bacterium
CAGCCAGGCAGCGAACAACACGACGAGCCCTAGCCCCAGCCCGGCAATGGCGCCGATGGAGGGGGAGCGCAGAACTTTGAACCCGTCCGTCCAGTGCAGCTCGCCCGTCAGCTCGCGCTGGCGGCTCATCTCATACATGCCGACGGCGAAAAGTGGCCCCACCAGGGCAAACCCGCTGGCCACCGGCAGTAATAGCAGCACCAACTGCCTGTCATAATCTGCCACCACCAGATACAGCGCCATTATCGGATAGATCAGCCACAGCATCACCAGGTCGGCCCGGCCCTTGCCGGTATCGTCCCATCCGGCCCGCAGCGCGGCCCATACCGCGCCCACGCCAATGCGCCGCAACGGCGGCACGCCGGAGTCGGTGGTGGAGAAATATTCTCTGGCAGGTGTGCTGCCCAGCACCTCGGCAGAGCTGAACTGGTTGATCACCCAGGTTACCGGATTATTGATATGCATGGCGCCTCTCCCTTCGGAAAAGACTGTGAAACGCTTTGAAAACGCACGAAAACGGCGCAGAATGGCTCAAGCGTCAGCCCTGCCGGGCAATTTGCCGGTTACCGGTTATAACGCCAGTTAGGCGATTCCGCAGCAATTTCATCCCCCCGCGGGATGAAATGCAGTCCACCCGGTGTTGTGGATTGCATTTCTTCACCATTTTGCCCTAAGCGAAGAGCCGCAAACCGTAACAGGAGACTTCACAATAGCCAGACCGCCAGCGCCACCCACCCCGCCATCGCGCGAAGGGCCCAGGGTCAACGAAGAAATCAGAATCCCGCAGGTGCGGCTGATCGACCAGGATGGAGAGATGATCGGGGTGCTATCCACCCGCGACGCCATCGCCCGCGCCTATGCCGTGGGGCTAGACCTGGTCGAGATCAGCCCCAATGCCGAGCCGCCGGTGGCGAAGATCCTCGATTACGGCAAGTTCAAGTACGAACAGCAGAAAAAGCGTAACGAGGCGCGCAAGAAGCAGAAGATCGTCGAAATCAAGGAGGTGAAAGTCCGCCCCAATATCGACGAGAACGACTACCAGGTGAAGCTGCGCGCCATGAAGACCTTTATCGGCGAGGGCGACAAGGTGAAGGTTACGCTGCGCTTCCGCGGGCGCGAAATGGCCCACCAGGAGCTTGGCGTGAAGGTGCTGGAACGCATCCGTGGCGACATGGAGACCGACACCAAGGTCGAGCAGATGCCGAAAATGGAAAACCGCCAGATGGTTATGGTGCTGGCGCCGAAATAGCGTCACGCCCAGGCAGGGCAGGGGGGCCATGGCCCCTCTGCCGCCAATCTGGCTAGGGCAGGGCGCCCTTGGCCATTTCTTGTATGCGCTCCACCATGGCGGCCACGCCATTGCCCCGGTTGGTGGAAAGCGCGCCAATCAGCCCCAGATCATTCAAAAACTTGGCCGAGGTGCCGAGAATTTCCGCCCGCGCGCGGCCAGAATAAACGCGCAGCACCAGGGCAACCAGCCCGGATACAATGGCGGCATCCGAGGCGCCGGTAAAATAGAGCTTCCCGCCTTCCTCGTGCCCCGCCAGCCAAACCTGGCTTTGGCAGCCCTGCACGCGGTGCGCCTCGTCCTGCCATTCGGCAGGGTAGGGGGGCAGTTTGCGGCCCAGCTCTATAATAAACTCGTAGCGGTCCATCCAATCGTCAAACAGGGCCAGCTCATCGCCAATCGCGGCGATGGCCTCTGCGGGGCTATCTTCCCCCGGCGTGAAATAATCAGTCATAACCAGCCTTTTTTACGGAACCATAGAAGCGGCAGCACGGCCGAGAGAAGCATTGCACCCCAGGCATAAGGGTAGCCATAGCGCCAGCTCAGCTCCGGTATGTCGTGGAAATTCATGCCGTATATGCCGGCAATGAGGGTGGGCGGAATACCCGCGATGGAGACGATGGTAAGCACCTTGATGAGCGCGTTCTGCGCGATATTGATAAGCCCGAGCGTGGAATCTTGCAGGAATTGTACCTTATCCGTCAGGTGAGTGGAATATTCGTTGAGGGAGGATACGTCTTTCTGTACCGAATCCAGCCTCTGGCGCAGGGGCTTTGGCACCCAGCCCGTGGCGGTGGCGGCATAAGGGGCCAGGCGTGCCACGCCAAGCTGGCTGTCGCGCAGGAACGAGATGGTGTCGTAGCTGCGGCCCAGCGTAATCATCATGGCCTGCAGCTCCATTTCCGTGGCGCGCGCCCTGCCGGCCAGGCGGTGGTGGAAAATTTTGTGCGACAAATGGTCCAGCTCGCCGCGCAGCGCCTCCAGCGCGTCGGCCAGCCGGTCCACAATGGCTTCCAGCAGCGAGACGAAGATATAAGCCGCCTCCGGCGCCGCGATGGCGTGTGGCTGGTTGGGGAATTGCTGAAATACCATGCTTGGGGTGTAGCGCAGCGTCACCAGCCGCTCTGGCGAGAGCACAAACCCGCACACCCCGGCCTGCAACCCCTCGGCGCTGCGCGTAACAATGGGGGTGGACATGGTAAGCACCGGGCCATCCGAGGCCAAGCGCGAGGATGTCTCAATCTCGGTAAGGTCTGAATGGCCGGGCAGGGAAAACCCGGTATGCCGGGTAACAAAGGCCACCTCGTCCGGCGTGGCGCTCTCCAGGTCAAACCAAGCCGCGCGCTCCGCCGCCTCCGGCGCCAGCTTCATCAATCTGCCATTCTCCCAGGCGAAGGCTGTCAGCATCCTT
>JAKBCX010000371.1 GCA_021807465.1 Pseudomonadota bacterium
GCGACATCTGCCACCCGCCACTGACGCCCAACCCGGCCAACACCACCGCGACCAGAAGGTCCGGCCAGCCCGTGCCGGTGCCGAACACGCCGAACGCCGCCGCGACCACCGCCACATTGCCGATCGCGTCGTTCCGCGAGCAAATCCAGACCGAGCTGCGGTTCGCGTCCCCGCCCCGGTGGCTCCAGAGCAGCAGCGCGCAGGACAGGTTCGCGGCCAGGGCCAGCACGCCGACTGCCCCCATGGTCTCCGGGGCGGGCAGCGTGCCGGAGACGGCCATCCAGGCCGTGCTGGCGAGCACCCATGTGCCCAGCGCCAGCAGCGAGGCGCCTTTCAGCAGCGCCGCCCTGGCGTGCCAGCGCAAGGCCAGCCCGGCCACGCCGAGGCTGATGGCGTAGTTGGCGGCGTCGCCCAGGAAGTCGAGCGCGTCCGCCCGCAGCGCGGCGGAGCGGGCGGAGACACCGGCGGTTACCTCCACCACGAACATGCCCAGATTCACCGCGAGCGCGATCCACAGCACCCGCCGCCACGCCGTGTCCTTCGGCGGCGGTGCCGGTTCGCACCCGCCGCAGCAACCACCCGCCATCTCGTCATCCCTTCAGATTCGGTCGATGGCCAATTACATGCACCCTGTAGCAACTAGAGGGTCAAGCGGATGGTGATGACGATCGGCACGCTCGGCAAGGCGACGGGCACCAAGGCCGAGACGATCCGGTATTATGAGAAGATCGGGCTGCTGCCACCCCCCAGCCGGTCCGGCGGCAATTACCGCAGCTACGGCGAGGCGGAGCTGGGGCGGCTGTCGTTCATCCGACGCGCCCGGCAATTGGGCTTCTCCCTGGACCAGATCCGCGCCCTGTTGGAGCTTTCCGAAGATCGCGGGCGCGACTGCGCGACGGTCGACGCCCTGGCCCGCGGCCACCTCGCCGAGGTGGAACGGAAGATCGCCGACCTGACCGCCTTGCAGCGGGAACTGGCCGCGATGATCGCTTCATGCCATGGCGGCACCGTTGGCAGCTGCCGCATCATCGAGGCGCTGGGGCCATGCTGACTCCGGCCCCAGCACGAGATGACTGGGGCGGCCCTTGGGCAGCAAGATAAGAATTTCGACTGGACCCGCGTGGGATATATTTGCCGCCAGACTATGAGCGCGCAATTACGCGCCTCACCGCTTCGACATCGGAGATGGCTGTCTCGTTCGCGCGCGAACAACTTGCCGACCTACCGGTTTCTCCCTCAACTCTGGTATTCACAAAAATTTGCGGCCAAGGCCAATGGGCCACAAGCAGGTCCTATGTGTTAACTTCCAAGAATATCGCGTTTCTTCTGCAAATATTCCTCGCGATTGACCTCGCCGCGCGCGTAACGCTCATCGAGCGCGTGCAAGCCGGCCGAACCGACGCCGGAATGGGGCATTTGCTGATGTGGTGCATGCGCCGTCCAGGAGAGTGCGCGGAAGATGAACACCAGAAGTGCCACGACAATAACAGCGCCAAAGATCATCATGAGCCATCCCCCTCCACCGTAACCGCCCCAACCGCCATATCCCATCATCGGCATGCCACCGCCCCATCCGCCCATCATCCAAGGCCCTGGCCCGTAGCCATTCCAGCCGGGCCCTTGGAAGGCAGCACCTCCACCTCCTGCCGTATTGCTTGCCGCAGAATCTGCCCATGCGGCCGGCGCGGTGACAGCGAACGCCAAGGCTGTGCCGCTAGCTTTACGGAAAAAACCAGACATGTCGCAGTTCCTTTCATGAAGATTTCAGACCATCTTGTTGGTTATTCATATCGCCCAAATGATGGCAGCGCCTTGATATCGCTCAAGGCGCCGCCGGATCACCGTTGTTAAATATACTGCACTTCAGTCATCATGCCGGCGGCCATATGGTAGAGATTATGGCAGTGAAACAGCCAGCGCCCCGGATTTACGGCATCGAATGCCAAGCTGATGCGGCTCATGGGCGGCACCAGCACGGTGTCGCGCATGGCTCCCTGCACGGCCGTACCGTTTATGGCAACGACCTGGAAGTGATGGCCATGCAGATGCATCGGGTGCGACATCATGCTGTGATTGAAGATATCGAGTGCGACGCGTTCGCTTTGTTTCACTTGCAGAGGTTCATGATTTTGCCACTGCCGTCCGTTGATCGTCCAATCATATCCCGTCATGCTGCCGGCGAGCACCACTTGGTGAACCCGGTCGATGGGTCGGTTGACGAGGGGTGTCTGCGCAAACAGCTTGGTTTCCAGCGTGATGCCACAAGCACCTGTCACCGCCTGCGCCGCCGCCGCTAATTTTACGATTTTCGCCTGCGGCGTGGCGAGAATAATGCCCGTCCGCGCCGTATCTCCTTCGCGTTGTGCCAGTATGGGATAAGCGCCTTCACCGGTGGGAAGCGCAAGAAGCAGGTCAATCCGCTGGCCTTCGGCAATCGGCAAGGGCGCCGAGATGTCGAAGGGTTGCACCGGATCGCCATCGACGGCGATCAGCCGTGTTGGAACGCCCCCTGTGCTGATCCAGAATGCGGTTGCCGTGGCGCCGTTAATGATCCGCAAGCGTACATGCCCGCCACGCTCCACCCAAACGATCTGCGGATCGTCCAGCGTCCGGTCGTTGGCGAGATAGGCGTCGAAATCAACATCGTTGAGGTCAGGACCGCTGCTCATGGCCATGCCGCCCATGGTCGCAGCAGACCC
>JAKBCX010000372.1 GCA_021807465.1 Pseudomonadota bacterium
TTGTGTCTCCCGTTGGTTTTGTTTGTTGCCGGGTGCGCCGCCAGCCCGCCACCACCACCGCCAGTACCATTGAAGCCTCTTGCCCCCACGTCCAGCCGGCTGCTCTTTTTCCGGCCCTATAATCTTGTGGCGATGGGGGGCATTGCCGCGGTTGACATTAACGGTGCTCAAACCTGTAATCTTGCCAATGGGAAGGGGTTTGGAACGGATGTTGCTCCGGGGGCGGTTACCGTAACGGCCACATTACCAGATTCGATGAGTGTCTATGTAACGGGTACGAGTTCGCTGACTTTTACGGCTAGCGCCGGGCAAACCTATTATGTTGTGTTCCGTCCGGCGCCGGAAAATTTTGGCGCCATCGGCGTTCTGGTAGAGGCGGCTAGCGCGGGTGAAACCGGCCCGTTCAACATCTCTCTCGGTGGTCCGGCTGACCTTGGTAAATTCAAACCCATGGCTTGTAGCATGGCCAGCGGTAAACAAGCCCCGGCAGGCTGACAAAAATCTTTTCTTTCGTCCGGCATCTTCGTGTATGGTTTTTTCAACGAAACCATGAGCGGAGGACCAGAGATGAGCCAGTTGGAAGCAGCTAACTCAGGTGATGTGCGCCAGGGGGCGGTGCATGCCGTTACGCTCTCGGGCACTAAAATCGGGTTGACGCGGGTGGATGGCGCCGTGCAGGCCTTTGTGAATAAATGCCCGCATCTAGGCCTGCCGCTGACCAAGGGCAAGATAAAGGACGGGGTGATTACCTGCCCGTTCCATGGCTCCAGCTTTAACTTGTGCTCGGGCGCGGCGCAGGATTGGGTGACCGGCATTATGGGCGTTAACCTGCCCGGTGCCGTGCGGGGGGTTATTGCCATGGGCAAAACGCCCCACGGGCTGGCCAAGCTGGAGGCCAGCGAGGTGGACGGGAAAGTCTATGTGTCGCTGGGGTAGATGCCTTCTCAATAGGCACGTAAGTTTGGTGATGGGCTAAAAATGTAACAATGCCAGCCAGGGCGTGGCGCTGGCCGGGCTTACGGTCCTGGCACGGCGCTTGCTTTACCGCTTTTGTCCCGGATGGTCATTCTCTCCTGCGGGGCATTCCCAATGTGTACGCGGCAAAGCCGGGGCCTTGTGCTCCGGCTTTGTTGTGCGGAAGAAGAGCTTATGAACAACGCCGCCACCCTAATGCTGCTCACCCTTGCCGCCGTGCTGGAGGTAGGGGGCGATGCGCTGGCCCGCACCGCACTGCATAGCCAAGCCATTCTGCCCGTCCGCCTTGGCCTGTTTGCCGCCGCCGCGCTGGTGCTGTTTGTGTATGGCGTAACCGTTAATCTGCCGCCCTGGGATTTCGGCCGGTTGCTAGGCGTTTACGTGTGCCTGTTCTTTCTGGTGGCGCAAATCGTCAATTTTGCCGCATTTGGCATGCGCCCCAGCCCGGGTATTCTGGCTGGGGGCGCGCTGATTATGGCCGGCGGGCTGGTGATGACGTTTTGGCGCAGCTAGGGTTTACGCCACCAGCCGCCGGTACATATGCCAGGTGGCATGGCCCAGTATGGGCATAACGGCGGCAAGCCCTAGCAGAATGGGCAGGGAGCCGAGGAAGAGCAGCACCGCCACCAGCGCGCCCCATACCAGAATGACGGTGGGGTTTTGCACAATGGCGCTGAAGGCGGTGGCCAAGGCCTGGAAGGTGGTCACGTCGCGATCCAGCGCCAGGGGAAAGGAGACAAGGCCAATGCCAAGCATGATGACGGCAAAAGTGGCACCGGCCGCGCAGCCTATAAGGGTCATGTGCCATCCGGCGGTGGTGGTAACAACGCGGGCGAAAAATTCCAGCCCGCTGGCTTGCCCGGCGGCGCCGAGCGTGTGGAAATAGATATACCCGGCCACACCGACCCAGGCCAGATAAAGGCCAATGGCGAGCAGGCCGAGATTCTGGATGGTGATGCGGCGTGGTGTGTCGAATATGGCGGCGGCCTCTTCCGCGCTGGCATTGCCCGATTGCTCGCGCACGCGGCTAAGGGCCGCGAACCAGATGGTGGCGACGGGGCCGAGTAGCGAAAGGCCCGCGCAGATGGGGAACACGAACGGCATGAGCTGCGGCGCCGTAACCACCGCGGCAAGCACAATGGCGGCCACGGGGGCAAGCAGCGCGAGGATGGGGACTTCGGTATGGCAGGCGCGCCAGTCTTCTATGCCTAGGCGCAAGGCATCGCGCATATCGCCCAGGCTGGGATGGCGTATGGTGAAGCCAGGCTTTTTCGTGCCCGTGGCATGGAGGTGGCTAACGGGTGCTACGCTCATCGAGATACCCCTTTCATTCCCTCAAAACTGCGGCCGGTTTTGGCGCTTTTTGTTTAACTGCAACATAATGCGCTGCCTGGCGCTTTTCCAGCCAAAAGCGCGGCGCGGATGAAAAATCCTGCCGATGCCCGTTAAACGGCGCTGTAAAGCAGCGAGAGGACTGTGCAGAACAGCAGCCAGCCGGCTGCGGGCAGAGCGGCTTTGCGACGCGAGAGGATGAGCGCGTAGGCGGCTTTGAGGATATTGTTGGAGGCGCTGGCGATGAGGATCGCATTCACCACCGCCTGGGTGCCGACCTGGAATTTGCCGTCGAGCAAAGAGAGGATGAAGGGGTCGATATCGGAGAACCCGACGGCGAAGCTGAGGACATGCAGCCCGCCAATGCCAAACCGGGTGGTAACGGC
>JAKBCX010000373.1 GCA_021807465.1 Pseudomonadota bacterium
AGATGGATTCGGGCCAGAAACTGACCATGTGGTCCGGCAGCCAGATGGAATGGTAGCGCCCGGAATCTAGCGCCGGGAGTACGGAAAGGTCGAGCGGCAGCGTGGTGCGCAGGAAGGCGGCGGGTTGAACGGGCATGGACGCGGCGTTGCTCAAAGTGACGATCCTCCGGGTTTGTATCCAGCATGCCCGCGTGGCACCATGGACAAACCTCCCATCTGGGAGGATGAAGGACCATGCAACAGCTTCTCAACCTGCTGCCCGCGCTGCTCGACGGGGTGTTCGAGGATCCGCCATGGAGCGGGTTTCTTGGCCAATTACGCCACGCCATGCGGGCCGATTACACGGCGCTGACTTTCCGCCCGCCGGGCAAGCCGCTGAACCAGGTGGTGCATCTTTATGCCGGCGCCGCGTCGCCGCCGCTTGTCTCGCGGCTATACCACGAAGAGCTGCACGAGGCCGACCCGCTGCCCTACTACGAATTGGAGGAAGGCCGCGCCTATGCGCTGCAAGATATGCTGCGTGAAGGCGATAAGGCGCATGAGCGTTATTACCAGGATATTATCGTGCCGAGCGGCATGGCGGCGATGCGCATGATGCGCGTGCGCGAGGCGAGCGGGGTGAATGGCTGGCTGCATGTTTCGCGCCGGGAAGGCGAGTTTTCTCCTGCCGATGAGGCGCTGATGGAGGCGCTGGCGCCGTATCTGCGCGGGGCGCTGCGAAATTTCGTGGCACTGGAGCAGGAGCGTTTCAATGCCGCCGTGGCGGGCGATGCCATACGCCGCCTCGCCTTTGGCTGGTTCACGCTCGATGAAGAGGGACGGGTGCTGGAGAGCGACCGCCAGGCGGAGACGCTGTTCGCGCAATCTGGCGTGCTGGGGCGCGATGCGGGCGGCAGGCTGTTGGTAAAGCCGCGCGGCCTGGCGCGGGAAATTTCCGCCACCCTGCGCGCCTTGGCGGCGGATGCGCGGGCGCGCCCGCGCGTGCTTATTCTCAACCGCGACCCATGGCTGGATATGCTGCTGATGCCTGCGCGCAAACGCGGGCTTTCCGCCAAGCCCGACCCGGTGGCGATTGCCTATGTGCATGGCGATAACTGGTCTTCCGCCGATTGCTGCGAGCAGTTGGCGGAGCTGTTTCTGCTGCTGCCCAGCGAGGCGCGGCTGGCCCTGGCGCTAAGCCGCGGCATGAGCATTGCCGAGGCCGCGGCGGAGCTGGGCATTACCGTGGAAACCGCGCGCAACTACTCGAAGAAGATATACTCCAAGCTGGGTGCGCGCGGGCAGACGGATTTGGTGCGGTTTGTGCTGCGGAGCGTGCTGGCCATTGCTGGAAGGTTATGAATTTGTCCCCGCCGCGTGGCGCGCCGAGAGGTAACCCCAGGTCATGGCCGGCCCGATGCTGCAGCCGGCACCGGGGTAGAACCGCCCCATGACGCTGGCGGTGGAAACACCCGTGGCATACAGCCCCTGGATGGCGCTGCCATCTTCACGCAGCACGCGCCCATGCGCATCCGTTACCGCGCCGCCATAGGTGCCGACATCGCCCGGCACGATGGGCACGGCGTAGAACGGAGCCTCGGCGATTATGCCCAAAGTGGCGGAGGGTTTGTGGTATGGGTCGCCCAGCCAATTATCGTAGGCGCGCGCGCCGCGTTTGAAATCCTCGTCGTCATTTTTGGCAACGAAGCCGTTGAAGCGCTCCACGGTGGCTTTCAGTGTGGCCGGGTCTATTTTCAGCAGCGCCGCCAGTTCCTCGATTGTATCCGCCTTGCGCAGATAGCCCGTATCGTACCAGCTTTGCGGCTTTTTAGAGCCGGGCATGGTGTTGCCCAGCATGTAGTTGCGCATGAACTGGCTGTCGAGAATGGCCCAGCTTGGCACGGCGGGGACGGTTTTGTTGCGCTCCAGCATAGCCTTGCAATAGGCCATGTAGGAGCCGCCTTCATTCATGTAACGCACGCCGCTCTGGTCCACGAGTATGGCGTGCGGCGCGGCGGTAAGGCCTTGGCCGGGCGGCTTTACGTAGTCATTCTCCACGCCTGGCGCCATGGTGGTCTGGTAGCCCACCATCTCTTCCATTTGGCCAAGGGCGGCGCCTATGCGCATCATCTCGCGGATCATCTCGCCCGTATCGCCTTCCGCGGCGTTGGACCAGGCGACATTGGTGCCGGGCTGGTACTGGGCGCGCATCTCGGCGTTGCGGGCAAAACCGCCCGCATTTACCAGCAGGCCCAGCCGCGCGCCCACGCGCCAGGGCTTGCCATTTTTTTGCGCCAGCACGCCTTTTACCGCGCCATCTTCCAGCAGCAACTCTTGCACTGGCGTGTCCAGGCTGAATTCCACCCCCGCCTTTAGCGCCGCATGGAGCATGCGGCCTTGCAGCGCGGCGCCGCATGAGAGAATTTTCTTGCCCAGCAGGCGGGAAAGCATTGTGCGCAGCCCGACCTTAAGCACAAGTTTTTTGCCGGCCCAGCTTTGCTTGTAGGTTTTCAGTTTCAGCGTTTCTTCCAGCGTGGCGGCGTAGGGGTTGAAGCCGGGGCGGAGCTTGTCCTTCCACGCGCCCAGCTCGTTCGCATCAAAAAGCTGCGCCACCACGGTGCGCCCGGCCTTGGAGCCGCCGGGTCGGTCGTCGTAATAGTCCGGCCAGTATTTGGGGCGTTCGAGCTTCAGCCCGTTCTG
>JAKBCX010000374.1 GCA_021807465.1 Pseudomonadota bacterium
AAGGCCGGCAAAATCATGATGTAAACTTCCGGGTGGCCGAAGAACCAGAAGAGATGCTGGAACAGCACCGGGTCGCCGCCGCCGGAAGGCTCGAAGAACGAGGTGCCGAAATTACGGTCCATGATGAGCATGGTGACCGCGCCCGCCAGCACGGGAATGGCCAGCACCAACAGGAAGGCCGTGACCAGGATCGCCCAGCAGAAGAGCGGCATTTTATGCATGCCCATGCCGGGCGCGCGCATGTTCAGGATGGTGGCGATAAAGTTGATGGCGCCGAGCAGCGAGGAAATACCCGCCAGATGGAGCGAGAAGAGCGAGAAATCCGTCGCCATGCCGGGTGAGTATTGGGCGTTGTCCAGCGGCGGGTAGAGCGTCCACCCCGCGCCGGTGCCGTGGCCCAGGAACAGGCCCAGCATGACGAACACGAAGCCGCAGGCTAGGAACCAGAAGCTCATATTATTAAGGCGCGGGAAGGCCATGTCCGGCGCGCCGATCATGATGGGCACGAACCAGTTGCCCATGCCGCCGATGAGGGCGGGCATGACGAACCAGAAGATCATCAGCAACCCATGCGCGGTGATGATGGCATTCCACGTATCGCCATTGGTGATGAGCGTGTTGTGCGGGTACATCAACTGCTGGCGCATGATCATGGAGAGCGTGCCGCCCACGCAGGCGCCGATGAACGCCATGGTGATGTAGAGCGTGCCGATATCCTTGTGGTTGGTGCTCATCAGCCAGCGGCTGACGAAGCTCTGCTTATGCTCGCCGTGAGCGTGGTCATGGCCATGGTCATGAGTGGTGGTGGACATGCGGCAAGTTCCTCAGGGCGTGGCGTCGGCCAGTTGGTTGCGGGGCATCGGCGACGAAAGCGGCTGCGTGTTCACGGTATTATCCGTGTAGTTGGCAAGCGCCTGCTTCGTCCAGGCAAGGTAATCGGCCAGCGGCACAGCTTTTATCTCAATCGGCATGGCGTCGTGGTCCAGCCCGCAAATCTGGTTGCATTGGCCGTAATAGGTGCCGGGTTTTTTAATAATGGTCCAGCTGGTGAGGTCGGTGCCCGGAATGGCGTATTTCTGCACGCCGAGCGAGGGCAGATAGAAGCCATGCAGCACATCGCCCGAGGTGATGACGAAGCGGATTTTCTCACCCACCGGCAGCACCATCGGGTGGTCCACCGAGAGGCGGCGGATTTCGCCGGGCTGAATCTTGTCATCCGGGATCATGTAGCTGGTGTAGTCCAGCCCCGGCACGGAATTATACTTATACTCCCAATACCACTGGTGGCCGGTCACGGTCACGGTCATGTACGGGTTCGCGTCGTCCGCCTCGTAATAGATCAGATTGATCGACGGTACGATGATGATGGCCAGGATGATGACCGGCACGACGATCCAGATAACCTCGATGAGCGTGTTATGCGTGGTCTGGCTCGGCACCTTGTTCACCGAGGCGCGGAAGCGGATGATGACATACACCATCAGCACGCCGACAAAGGCGACCACCCCGGTCATAATCCACAGCACGTACTGCATCAGCCAGTCGATTTTGGCCTGCATGGGCGAACCAGCCTTGGGGAACCAGAGCTGCCAGTCATGCGGCGCATTGACATAGGCATTAGCCGCCGCGGTAGGGTCCGGGGTATTTTGCGCCAGGGCGGCGTGCCCTAGCAGCATCAGAATACAGGTTAACCCTAATACCGATCCAAAACGCCGCATCATGCCTCTGGTTTCCCGCTTATTGTTTCCCGCCGCCGGCAGGCCGTGTACCCGGCCTTTGTGTATAAAGCCAGTGATAGAAGCGGGGGGCGCGGAGATCAAGCGTTGTGAGACCGTTATGCCCAAATCTTTGCCGTTTGCCCTGGACCATGCCTAAACAGGCATAAGGGCGCCGCCATGCCATTGCTGCAGTATCACGTAAGCCCCTGTATTCTGGCCATTATGGTCAAACTGCACGGCAAAGCCATTGGCCAGCGTGCCGCGCGGCAAATTGGCCCGGCGCAGCGCGGCCAGCAGCTTTGTGGCATCGCCATTCACGCCATTCAGCGTGTCGAATACCAGTTTTGCGCCGGCATAGGCGGTAAGGCTGTCCGCCGCGCGGGGCGGCATGCCGTAACGGGCGAGATAAGCGGCGCGCACCGCATCGGCCTGGGCAGGGTAGAAAGGCGCGGCGATAACATAAGTGCCTACGTAAGCCTGCGGCAGGGCGGCGGCCAGCTCGCGGTATTCATAGCCCGAGCCGTAGCCGATAAGCGCGTGCGGCTGCCAGTTCAGCCCCCGTGTGGCCAAACCCAGGCCCAGCGCGCCATTTGGCCCGGCGGCGTGCAGCAGCACCTCGGCGCCCGCGCGCATTAGGCGCCCGGTGGCATCGTGCAAATCCTCCACCCCTTCAGGATACCCGGCGATGAGGGTAGGGGTGAGCTTGGCCGCCTGCAAGGCGGCGGTGAGTGCCGTAGCGAAGGCCGCGCTGCTGACGCCATTATTATAAAGGAGGCCGAATTTACGCCCCGCGAAGCGCTGCTGCAGCGCCTGCACCGCCAGTTGCGCCGCCATTTGCGTGGTGGGGCCATTGCGGAGCAGATATTTGAAGCCGCGCGTGCAGATACCATCGGCGGGCGCGTTCAGCTCGATATACGGCACCTGCGCCAGCTCCGCCGCCGCGG